>CACYDX010000053.1 GCA_902773255.1 Oscillospiraceae bacterium | reverse complement strand
CGCTGTATCAGCGGGCCCTTGCGGAGGCTCAGGCGGCTGCGGCGATGCTCCGGTCACGCGGCGGCGGAGGCGGCAGGAAGAGCAGCACGGATACCGGCGCGGACGCAAACCGTTACGACGCCGTCCTCGCCCAGGTGCGCCTGCTCGATGCGGGCAGCAGCGGTACGAGCGCCATCCAGGGCAAAATAAATACTGCCTACAACGCAGGCAGCATCACCGAGGCACAGAAAAACTGGCTCACGAACAACTTCGGTACAGGCAACAGGAGCAGCAGTTCAGGCAGCAGCTCCAATGTTAAAAAGCCAGGCCAAAGTCTGCGACTGGCATAAAGAAAGAACCGCCTGCTTCGGCAGACGGTTTTTTCCATTTCCGGCAAGGAAAGCCGGGAACGGGACTGAGACCGGTATAGGAACAGAACATGTTGATTCATCGATTTTTTATACAAATTCGGAATATAATTCCGGATTTGTATAGACTAAACCTTGTCAATCCGATATAATACCAATGAAAACTGATTTGAGAAGGTGCTTGTTTTGTACATAGAACGAAAAATCGGGCAGCAGCTGGAATACCTTTCCGTACATTTTCCCGCAGTAGTGATCGCGGGTGCACGGCAGACCGGAAAAACCACTCTCATAAAAAACCTGATAGGTTCCCGGCAGGGAATGACATATGTCACTTTGGACTATCCGCGGCTGCGAGATCTGGCGCGAAGCGATCCTGAACTTTTCCTGCAGCAGTACCCCGCGCCGGTCATCATAGATGAAGTACAGTATGCGCCGCAACTACTGCCGTATATAAAGATAAGGATAGATGAGGACAGAAGAAACGGGCAGTATTTTCTTACGGGATCTCAAATGTTCCGGCGTATGAAGAATGTAAGCGAATCACTGGCAGGGCGCGCGGGGATACTTTCTCTCTATGCGCTCAGCAGAGCAGAGATCTACGGGACCGAAGAGACTCCGTTCCTCCCTTCTGACAGACTTCCCCTCAAGCATGATGAAACTGTAACAACTGTGTTCGACCGCATCTTTCGTGGCAGCATGCCTCAGATGGTAATTGATCCCGATCTGTCGCCGGAAGCGTTTTTCGGGGAATATATGCAGACATATATGGAGCGGGATATCCGTGAACTGATCGAAATAAAGAATGAATCAAAATTTCTGAAATTCATTTCCTGCGCGGCTGCGAGAACCGGTCAGGAACTCAATCTCTCAGATATCGGGAAGGATGTCGGAATAGACGGCAAAACAGCTGACAGCTGGCTCTCTCTGCTTGTAACTTCAGGTCTGGTCTATCTTTTGCAGCCGTATTCAGCCAACACGATCAAACGTATTATCAGAAGGCCGAAACTGTATTTCATGGACACAGGACTTGCCTGTTATCTGAGCCTCTGGAACGACCCGCGCGTTCTGGAAAACTCAGCTATGGCCGGAGCAATGTTCGAGACTTATGTTGTATCTGAGATCATCAAGGAATACTCGAATAAGGGAATGGATGTCAGGAGCCGGCTTACATATTACAGGGACAACAACGGAAGAGAGATCGATCTCATGATCATAGAGAACGGAGCGGCCTATCCGGTTGAGATAAAGAAGAGCGCCGATCCCGGCAGAGATGCTCTGAAAAACTTCAGCGTTCTGGACCAGCTTCCCAACCGAAGAGGAGAAGGAGCAGTGATCTGTCTTTCACCGGTCTCCTACCCGCTGGACGGCATGAACCGTGTGATCCCGGTCGGAATGATCTGAGGTTTCCGGGAACGGGGCTGAAAGAAAAGCAGGAGTATCTGTCTGGTGCTCCTGCTTTGCATGCCTTTATATATCAGCCCGGGCAGGCGGGGCAGCCATTACGGGTCATTCTGAACGTAACTTGAGAATCTCTTAGCCAAGGGATCCTTCGACTGCGCCGCTGCGCGGCTTCGCTCAGGATGACAGGGCACGAGGCTCAGACCGGCATGAAAGAAAGAGCGGCTCTGACCGCTCAAATAGAGGAATACCAAGCACAGCAGGCAGCCATTGATGACCGGATCGACGAAGCGGAAAAACGAATTACGGATGCTGTTCTATATGATCTTCGTCAGATCGCGTCTGGCATATACCAGCGTCCGTACTTCCATCACGTTCCCGATCATGACATAAAACACATAGTAGTTTTTCACCGGTATCGCATAATACACATGCTCGCGATCCTTTTTGGACCGGTAAGGCTCGAAAGATTCCGGTGCCTTCAGCCGTTCCATGATCGCAGTCTCCACCGCATCAAGAAATGCCTCGGCTGCTATAGGATTGCGCAGACGGCGGGAAATATAATCAACGGTCTCCTGCAGTTTCTCTTCAAAGAGCGGCAGGATCCTCAGCTCATAGTGTTTTTCATCCATGGATGCTCTTCCTCACGCGGGCGAACACCTCACCGGCTGAATAGCGGGTCTCGGTCATTGCAGCCGCGCGATCGGCTTCATCCAGTGCAAGTTCAATACCGTCTGTCAGTGCCGAATACTGCTCCAGACTCATCACGACCATTGAGCCGTAACCGTTCTTCGTGAGGAAGACAGGCTCACCGCTTTTCAGAACGGTCTCCTCGATCTCAGGAAATTTGTTCCGAAGATCGGATACAGGGCGAATGTTAAGCATCTTTATCCCCTCCCGGTTAAATATATCAGAATATTATCACAACTTTATCATAATTTCAAGCAAAGAGTGCGATTGCATCCTGTCAGCATTATCTGTTTTTCAGATTTGCGGATAATATACTTCGCGGCTTCGCTCAGTCAGGCAAAAAAGAGCGGACGGAAAAACTCCGTCCGCTCTTATACTATGCTTATTTTACAGTGTGAATTGTTTCTTGCAGGCTAAGCATCCGTGCACTTGAAGCTGTAAGAATTTGAATGTATAATCAGTTTAATAATATATTCACCAGACTTGTGGTTAACAGGAGGAAATCCCATGAAAAGGATCGTAACATTTCTGCTGGCAGTGATATTTCTTTTCTCTTCGGCGTCTTATCTGATGCCGGTCAGCGCATATGCGGACGGCAGAAACGGTGATGCAGCAGAAGCTGCGGTGCTGAAAAATGCGTCAACGAAAAGCGAGCTGAAATGGTCTGTGAAAAAAGGGGTCTTAACGATCAGCGGCAAGGGGGATATGCCTGACTGGCCCGTAGAACTGACGGAAGTGGATGGTGAATATTTTTATGATTATGTGAAAGATATGCCGCCATGGTATGGTGGAAACTATGAAGTGAACCGCGTTGTGATCGAGAAAGGGATCACGTCTGTTGGAGCAGGCGCTTTTTTCCGCTGCTACGATCTTGAAAGTGTCAGCATCCCTGACAGTGTGACCCGCATAGGCGCACGTGCGTTTTATGAGATCTTTCTGGAAACCGTGGTGATACCGGACAGCGTGACGGAGATAGGTGAATACGCCTTTTCAGAGTGCATACAGCTTTCGAAAGTTAAACTCCCGCGTAATGCCGTCATAGGCGCGAATGCGTTTTCCTGGTGCGAGAGCCTTGAATCCGTGAAGATCCCGGACGGTGTGACGACTGTAGGTGAATATGCATTCGCAGAGTGTTATAATCTTGAAAAGGTTTATATGTCCGACAGTGTAAAAAAAATCGGGAAAGGTGCTTTCGATAACTGCAACAGCCTGAAAAAAGTGTATTATTCCGGCACAAAGAATCAGTGGAAAAAGATCAAAATAGGAAAAGATAATAAGTCTCTCACGGGAGCAAAGATCATTTATAACGCAAAGTGACGGAAATACAGATGCCGCCTGACATTGAGTTTTGAATCAATAAAAGAACCGTCTGCTTCGGCAGGCGGTTTTTTAAGGTGTGTCATGCTGAGCTTGGCGAAGCATCTCCTGGCTGAGTTATGATCCATGGCAGTTCAGGGCCTTTTTGTTGTGTTCAACGGCTTTCCGTGATAGAATAACGCAGTAAACAGATCGTCAGAATAAGTAAAGGAGCATAAAGTTATGGAAAAACAGGAAGAACTGATAAAAGAAATTGCAAAGGAAGAGGCGGAAAAAGTAAGCGGCGGAGTTCAGGCTGACAAGGGAAAAATGAGGACCTGCCCCAAATGCGGAATGAGCTATCCCATAGGAACAACGCACGCGTGCAGGTAAGATCCGTCAAATAAGAGCAGGATACGGGAAGTATCCTGCTCTTATTTTTATGCTGCCCGCGGATCAATGTTTTAATTTTCGGGAAAAACAGCAGTGCATTTTTCACTTGTCTTTATACGTTTTGTCGAGTATAATTACAAAGATTAAGAATGTGCGATCAGCCATGTCACCCTGAGCGTAGTCGAAGGGTCTCTTCGCAAAGAGCTCCACGCCAACAGATCCTTCGTTCCACTCAGGATGACAAGTATAAGAGGTGTATTATATGAAAACACTGAAAAGGATAAGCGCGCTGCTTCTGGCAGTGCTCCTCATCGCCGGCTTCAGCATCACCGCTTTTGCAGATGAAGTAATAATTGATCCAGCTTTTGATTCACGAGCTGGCGGCGCAGTTGACGATGGCGGCACCACTGCTTCCGGCACTGCCGGCGCCTCCGGAACCCAAACCATCCCTGATAATTATGATACTTCCGATCCGCCGGTCGTGAATGTAGCTGAAGGGCAGACAATGAATAACAACTACGGCTTCATTGATACCAACAACGGCACTGTTAAGAATAATACTTCCTTCTATGATGAAGATGGTAATTTGCATGGTCGTATCGAAACCAATAACGGCTCGATCGGGAAAAATGACGGGACCTGTGAAGTTGGCACTAATAACGGTACTATAGATATTAACAACGGAATGCTCGGGACCAATTCGTCCACAGGCCTTGTCAAAGAAAACACCGAATATATAGAAGATAATAACGGTACAGTTAAATACAACATGATTACCGTAGATAATAACAACTCCGGCGGCATTATCGGCGTTGAAGGGAACAAAGACTACGGAAACAGCGGTGAGGTCAAAAACAACAGCGGCACGGTTTTCTACAACATTTCCGACGGCGTTGTAGTCAACAACGATGACGGCGGCGTTGTAAAGAATAACATTGACAAAGGCTCGGTAGTCAACAACAATGACGGCGGCCTTGTGGTGAATAACAATGATGAAAGCACGGTAGTCAACAACAATCCCGGAGGCACAGTACAAAACAATAACAGCACGGTAATAAACAACAACGGCACCGTTGTTAATAACAACGGCACCGTAGTGAACAGCTTTCCCAACGCGACGATAGGATCAGGAAATGATCCCCTGCACTATTTCAAATTCTTTGCCGAGATCACAGTGGAGGGCAGCGAGGCAGATTATAAGGAGCCGACCGGTGAGCTGGTGAATTATGACGGCAAATACTGGCTCGAGGACAAGGATGATCCCAGCGGGTCTGTTACCGTATATCTGTATGAGAATTTTGACGAGCTCGACAGCTATGCGGAAAACCCGGCAGATGTGGATTATAAAGTCAGCAAAACTGATAATGAATATGAATTTGATAGGGGAAGCACCTGGATCATCACATTCACCCGCCTTGTCAATAACATAAAGCTGAAGCTCAACTCCAAAGCACCTGTTGAGCCTGAGCCTGTTGAGCCCGAGCCTCCCGCCCCCGTTGTGCCCATACCTGCTCCGCAGCCCACGTATCCGATGTACGCAGCGACCTACACGCTGACGTTCGAACTTGACGGCGGAGTGATGCCGGACGGGGAGACGAAGCTGGAGATGGAGTGCTCCGCAGGGCAGAGGATCAAGCTCCCCGAGGCCCCTGAAAAGGACGGCTGCACCTTCGCCGGATGGCAGACGGAAGTGAGAGGAAAGACAGTGGTGTTCGACGCGGGCACACGCTATATCGTAAATGCATCCAAAACATTCACCGCCCTTTGGGAGTGAGTGAGATCCGATAAGCTATAAAAACAGCACTGCAAAAATGCAGTGCTGTTTTTGTTTCTGTTTTTCTCTGTTTGTTCCGTCGCGAATGATATGGAGTTTGCGAGGAGTACTATTCAGGGAAGATCTCCAGCTCCAGGTCGGACAGGGCCCAGGTGCTGCAGGGGTGGATGTAGCCTGCCTCATGGTCGGCCATACGCCGTCCGTCCATGGAATCGGGGATGAATACCTCGCCGCTGATAAGCCTTGACCGGCACCAGCCGCACTCACCGCTCCTGCAGCGGGACGGAGCCGCAATGCCCGCGCGTTCGATAGCCGTGAGTACAGGCTCGTCGG
>CACYDX010000052.1 GCA_902773255.1 Oscillospiraceae bacterium | reverse complement strand
ATGTCGGAACTCATAAGTCCCTTGAATGAGAGGACGAGACGGCTGTACCCGAAGGCGAGGGCGCCGCCCAGTGGCAGGGATATCGGGATCCCTGAAAAAAACAGTTTGTCTAATCTGCTCATGATAAAAACCCCTTTCGCAGTTATTCTGTTGAAATAACGGTGTCAAAGGGGTCCTGCTTCTGTTAAAATTAAAAGATGCAGGACTCCTTCGGGTTCTGTCGCTATAGCATCCGCGTTTCTGATTGGCGTCGGGAAACGGATGCTATTTGCTTGCTGTCGGTGCATGGATCGAGAAGACCGCATGCCTGAATTCTCTGCGCGCCTCCGGTGTGTCCGGGAACTCCGCCGCGCAGTAGAGGCAGAAGGCTATCGGAGAGCCGATGTAGCAGAATTCTGCCGGAGTGACGTAGTACGTCCAGTATTCACGGAGGATCGCGAGCGCCTGGCTCGGTGTGAAATCCGGCGACGTGATTACCGCCTTGATGGCCTCGGCCTGCTCACGGTGCCAGCCGCCTTTCGCGGCCTTGTACTCAAGGTTATTCGTTATGACGCGGCTCTCTCCGCCTTCGCCAGGGAGAACACCCTTGAAGTATTTCGGGTTGGTCTTGCGCAGATCGTCGATACGCTGAGCTTCCTGATCGTAGCATTCGAGATGCAGATACAGGGAGTCCAGCCATACTTCCGGCCTGGTCGGATCGTAGTCTCCGGTCTTATACGGATTATACTCGCTCATGAACGGGATGCCCTCGAGGTGCTTTTCCGCCCATTCGACAAGGTGGACGAGGTTGTCCACTTCCGGATGCTTGTGCGTGCCGCAGTAGGACTCCGCTACGGCGCAGGCGGTCTCTCTGAGGTTCCAGTTGGTCATGTCGTCTCTGTACATAAGCGTGAGCTGACCGGCGTGACGCCCTGTCGAGCCGTACTTGTACATGACGGCGTCTCTGATGACTTCTGAGGACAGCGGCAGGTTCTCTTCGGCGAGAATCGCTCTGATTATCTGCTCGTCCTTCGGAGTCAGCAGAGAAGGGGGTTCGGGGGGTTTAAAAAACATAGTTAATTACTCCTTTCGATGATCATAGCCCCGTACGGGTAGTTGTCTGATGTGCCGAGCCGCTCTACCTTGAAGAAGCCCGGAACAGGCTGCTCATTGTACTCTTTAGCGTTGAGCATCCTTCCGTCTCCTGAGAAACGCGGATCCTGATACATCAGACTCAGCTTCTTATAGTCCTTTGACTTGTCGGCGGCGGCCGCAAGCGCGGCCTTCTGGATCTCGTCAGTAAGATCTCCGTCGAGGGCAAAGACAAAGTGCGGCAGGTTATGCTTCTCAGCGTTCAGGAATTCTATTACAATAGCATCTGTGGACACTGACGGATCGCATACTTCCAGCCAGATCCAGTCGTCCGGACACAGGAGATATCCGTCCCTGAGATCAATGCGCTGCATGTTCTCGTTGACTGGCACGGTGACGCCCCGGCCGAGGGTGAGCAGATTGACGAGATCCATGTACTGCTCGCTTCTCTCGATGAGAGGCTTCTTATGGAATCCTGCTGTCTGGCTTGCCTCCGCTTTAAGCTCCAGAGCCTTCTGGTAGGCGTGCGTAGCCATCTCCTGCTTGACTTCCTCGTCGGCGCCGAGGACATCGCATATAAGGAGATTTATGAGAGCGCTGTAGTTTGCGCCGGTACGCTGCACGGCATCCGTAAGGACGGAGTAGGCGGCGTCACCGAAATTGATGGATTGAATCTTTCCTTTGCGTTTCGGGCTGTTGATAGCCACTTGGAGCACCTCCTTTCCTTTTTAACAATAATTGTAATTTTTTTGTAACAACATTATACTTTGAATACTAATCATATGTCAATCACAGGTTTTCGCGTGATTATATGGGAATGATATTGGTATATATGATAATATAAACATATCTATGCACTCGATCCATCAAAACGATGGTGCTAACAATATAAGCATAGAAAGATATAAGTGTGATGGCACTATGTGCCAGGGAGGACTTGCTATGGAAAAAACTATTTGCGAACTGTTTGCTGGTGTCGGTGGATTCCGTGTAGGATTCGACCGACTTTCTTCTGGATGGAACACTTCATGGTTCTCACAATGGGAGCCAGGTAAGAAAAAACAATGGGCGCATGACTGCTATGTCAATCACTTCGGTGACTGTCAGGATCTGTCAGGAGCATATACTACAGGCATCGACATAAGTGATGTAGATAAGAATGTGGTCCCAGACCACACACTCCTCGTAGGAGGATTTCCTTGTCAGGATTATTCAGTAGCACATTCGCTTTCTTCGTCCAAAGGGATTGAGGGAAAAAAGGGCGTTCTGTGGTGGCAGATAAGGGATGTCCTTATCGCAAAGAGACCGCCGTTCGTACTGCTGGAAAATGTAGACAGACTGTTGAAATCTCCTGCATCACAGAGAGGAAGAGACTTCGGTATAATCCTGACTTCATTCGCTCAGCTCGGATATAGAGTCGAGTGGAGAGTCGTAAATGCTGCAGAGTATGGAGCTGCACAGCGCCGGAGAAGAACGTTCATTTTTGCATATCTGAACACAACCGAATATGCCAAAAACAATGACCAAAAGGACCCGATAGAGATCCTTACTGAGGAAGGCTTTATGGCAAAGGCGTTCAAGATTGAATCTATCGATACAGTAAAAGAGTGCGAAGTTATGTGGTCAGATATCTCCTCTGTGGATGCGAGTGTTCTATTAAGCGTTGGTACTGAAGCCAGTGATAATGACTTGATCGAAATGACGAAATCGTTCCAATTCGGGTTTGGAAATGCCGGATATATGATCAATGGTGCTGTAGTAACTGCCGATGTCGTTCCTTCTTTGGAGGATCCGACGATCTTACGCGAGGTAGCGCAATCAAATGTAGATGAAGGTTACTATATCAAACAGGAAGATATGGCAGCCTGGATGTATATGAAAGGCGCGAAAAAGATAGAGCGTACAGCTGCTAATGGACATAATTATATCTT
>CACYDX010000051.1 GCA_902773255.1 Oscillospiraceae bacterium | reverse complement strand
GAGACGGAGAAGGTCAGTGCCATCAAGGCATTCACAGAGAGGGGACCCGCGGCTGAAAGGTTCCCGGTGCCTGCGCAGTGATCACCGCTCCGGAGCCGGAAGAAGGAAATGTCTTCCCGCATAAGCGTGCGTTAAAATGCTCCGAGTGAAAATTCAAGGTGGGACCGTGCATTTATTGCACCCTTGGCGTTTATCGTCACGGGTGTTTTTTTATTACAGGAGAAGAAAAAGATGGAAGAAAACAACCAGTTCAGTTTTGAAAACCCCGAATACCGCCATACTTACTGGCATTCCTGCTCTCATATCCTCGCCCAGGCAGTCAAGCGCCTCTTCCCGGAGGTGAAGCTCGCCATAGGCCCGGCTATCGAGAACGGATTCTATTACGATATGGATTCTCCCTTCCCCTTCACGCCTGAGATCATGGAGCAGATCGAGGGCGAGATGAGGAAGATCTGCAAGGAGAAACTGAAGATAGAGCGCTTCGAGCTGCCGAGGGACGAAGCCATTAAACTCATGGAGGAGAAAGAGGAGCCCTATAAGGTGGAGCTCATAAACGATCTCCCCGAGGGCGAGACCATCAGCTTCTACCGTCAGGGCGAGTTCACCGACCTCTGCGCCGGCCCGCATCTGGACAGCACCGGCAGGGTCAAGGGCAACGCAATCAAGCTCACTGCCTGCAACGCCGCCTACTGGAGAGGCGACAGCAGCCGCCAGACCCTCCAGAGAATTTACGGTGTGGCCTTCCCGAAGAAGGAGGAACTGGACGCATATCTCGAGCGCATCGAGGAGGCAAAGCGCCGCGACCACCGCAAGCTCGGCCGCGAGCTCGGGCTGTTCGCCTTCCGCGACGAGGCCCCCGGCTTCCCGTTCTATCTGCCCAAGGGCATGGTCCTCAAAAACACCCTGATAGAGTACTGGCGCGAAGTGCACAAGAAGTGGGACTATGTAGAGATCTCCACTCCGCAGATCATGCGCCGCACCCTCTGGGAGACCTCCGGCCACTGGGATCACTATAAGGAGAACATGTACACCACCGTGATCGACGGTGAGGACTTCGCCATCAAGCCCATGAACTGCCCCGGCAGCATCCTCGTCTATGATCTCGAGCCCCATTCCTACAGAGACCTGCCTCTCCGCTATGGCGAGCTGGGCCTTGTACACCGCCATGAGCTCTCCGGAGCTCTCCACGGCATGTTCCGCGTCCGCTGCTTCACCCAGGACGATGCGCACATCCTCCTTGCCAAGGAGCAGATCAAGGACGAGGTCATCCGCATAGCGCAGCTGTTCGACGAGGTATACAACAAGTTCGGACTTCCCTATAAGATAGAGCTTTCCACCATGCCCGATGACCATATCGGCTCCGTTGAGGACTGGGACATCGCCACCGCTGCCCTTGCAGACGCCATTACCAGCATCGGCAAGGAGTATGAGGTGAATCCGGGTGACGGCGCTTTCTACGGCCCGAAGCTCGACTTCCATATCCAGGACTCCCTCGGCCGTACCTGGCAGTGCGGCACCATCCAGCTCGATTACCAGCTGCCCGGCAGGTTCGATCTCGAGTTTGTGGGAGCGGACGGTGAGAAGCACTGCCCCGTGATGATCCACAGGGTCGTCTTCGGATCCATCGAGAGATTCATCGGCGTCATCACCGAGCATTTCGCCGGCGCGTTCCCCACATGGCTCTCACCCGTTCAGGTGAAGGTGCTCACGATCACCAACCGCACCGACGACTATGCCAACGACGTCGTTGCAAAGCTCGAGGCCGCGGGAGTGCGCGTGGAGAAGGACCTCCGCAATGAGAGCCTCCGCTATAAGATCCGCGAGGCGCAGCTGGAGAAGATCCCCTACATGCTCACCATAGGCGACAAGGAAGCCGCCGCCGGCACGGTCGCCGTGAGGACGAGGGCCGGAAAGGATCTCGGCGCCATACCCTTCGATGAGTTTCTGGCCGGACTTAAGAAAGAGATAACCGAAAGGACCTGATGACCGCATCATCACAGAAGCGGTGAAAGGAGAAAGCAATGGCTTATTGCAGCAAATGCGGCGCATATATACCTGACGGCATGACCAGGTGTCTGGCATGCGGCTACGACGATCACGCCGAGCAGACTGCAGCCCAGTATGCATATAAATACGACGAGGCGCAGGCAAAGAAGGACTATGAGGCCGAGCGCCAGCGCAAACAGCAGGCCAGCAGGAAATGGGCTCAGGAGGAATACGAGCGCAGGAGACAGGTGGAGGCTGAAGAAGCGGCACGCCGCGCGGAACAGGCAAGAAAAGCCCGCGAGGAAGCTGCTGAGCGCGCAAGACGTGAGCGTGAAGAGGCTGAGAGAAGAGCTGCCGCAAGCTATGATCCCACAAGGCAGAGCGATGCCGGCCTGAGCTACTCTCAGGGAAACAGCCGCATTTTCGCATCCCTTTCGTATATCCCCTTCCTCTTCATTCTTCAGAAGATGTT
>CACYDX010000050.1 GCA_902773255.1 Oscillospiraceae bacterium | reverse complement strand
ATTCTTATGAAATAATGACCTGAAACAGCAGACGGCAGCCTTTGCGGGCTGCCGTTTTCGTTTCTGAGAGGCAATTATGGGAAAAGACAGCATTAAACTTGTTGCAAACAATAAAAAAGCATATCACGACTACTTTGTGGATGAGACATATGAAGCCGGACTGGAGCTTTACGGCACCGAAGTGAAATCGATCCGGCAGGGGCACTGTTCGGTCAAAGAAGCCTTTATCCGAGCAGATAAAGGCCAGCTTTACGTGGAAGGAATGCACGTCAACCCGTACGAGAAGGGCAATATTTTCAACAAGGATCCTCTGCGTACCAGAAAGCTCCTCATGCATCGCTCAGAGATCAACAAGCTGATGGGAAAGACCGCCGAAAAAGGTTTCACCCTGATCCCGCTGGAAGTCTATTTCAAAGGCCCTCTCGTAAAGGTCAAGGTCGGTCTGTGCCGTGGTAAAAAGCTTTACGACAAAAGAGAAGATATGGCCAGGAAGGACCAGAAGCGCGAACTTGAGCGCAACTTCAAGTCAGCGAATATCAGTGTGTGACCCGCGTAGCGGTGACCACCCGATGAAACGAAAAAGGGAACTGCATCATGCAGTTCCCTTTTATGGACCTGAGGGGAGTCGCGACGGTCCGTAGGACCCAGTCCCCCGGGGGAAACCCCGTAGGGGTGAGACTCCTGTTGAACAAAAAAGGAACTGCTGTAAGCAGTTCCCTGATGGACCTGAGGGGAGTCGAACCCCTGTCCGAAAACCAATTCCTCGTTCTTCTACTATCATAGTCTGTCGTTTAGGATTCGCCGTCTGAAGCGGTGACAGACACCCAAATCAGAAGGCTGAGCTTCATCATACGCCCATATACGCAAAGCTTAGTATATGTCGTTTCCTGCCAGATCGATGCCTCGGATCCTGATGAGCAGGTGCATCAGGGGAGACAAGCAGCACTTAGGCTGCTAATGCAAAATTATCTTCTGCGTTTGTATTTAAGTTTGAGATTTAACGCATCATCCTGCGGATAGCTTCACCGACTGCATGATCCCCGTCGAAACCGGTACAAGCCCAAGGTGAAGTCACGTATATCTCACGTGACAAGGCATATTATATACGGAAACTGCTGCGAAAACAAGTGACAGATTCCTTACAAATTCATCCTGATCAAAGGTACTGTTTTAAACAACCTCCTTGCAGTCGCCTTCTACCTGTTATAAAATATGAATCAAATCATTGATCCGTAAAAGCACCGGTATTATAAATCGGTCCCGGCTGCGCCGCGATAAAAAACACAGAAAGAGGAAAGTGATGAAAGATTCTGCATCCTCCAAAGGGGATTTCTTACAGAGTTTTGATATACGCAATAAAAAAGGGATTTCAGCCGGAGCGGTCCTCGGGGTCATTCTTCTGGCATCGGGCATTACGGGGCATCTGCATCTTCTGGATGCCGTTTTCGGCGCAGAGACAGGCGGCAATCCGTTCCTGTATTTTGCACCCAATTACAAGACCGGTCTTGTTTATGCACTGATCGGTGCGGCCCTGCTGATCTCCGGTCTGATCCCTGACAAGTATTCAAGACTGGATCTTTACACCGATGCCCTCGTCCTTTACAGGAAAGAGAGTGGGAAGAATAAGTCTGTCGCATATGCGGATGCCGTCAACTCCGAAACAGGAGAGACGTATCTCTTCGATGACATCGATGCGATCGTGGCTTCACAACGCGGTCTCGGAGACCCGAGGAGCCTGCTGATCATTCCGGAAGAAGGACGGAAGATCCAGATCATGGTACCCCCGCGCAATGAAATGCCGGCTGAAGTGGAAGGTGTATGGCGTTCATACTGTGTGCGCTACAACCGTGAGCTGGAGAGATCTGACAACACAGGCGAAGACAACCCGACCGAATAAAACCCACCGGAAATCCATATATAAATAATTTCAATGGCCGGCATCGTTGCGAAACGTGCCGGTTTTTAGTATTATAAAATCATTCAATAACAAAATGGCGGGGGTCCGCTTTTTTCAGCAAAGCATGGCCTTGCTGAAGATATGTGGATTCAATCATAACATATTGGAATACCACATTATTTTTATGCAAAGAGGTGTATCAAATGGTAACTTTAAAAGATATCTGCCGCATAGCTGTCGTTCAGGCGGCACCGGTATTATTTGATAAAGACGCCTGTACGGATAAGGCTTTGCGCCTGATCAGGGAGGCTGCACAAAACGGCGCCGAGCTCATCGTGTTTCCGGAACTTTTCATACCGTGTTATCCGGTCGGACTGACTTTCGGATTCCGCGTCGGCAGCCGTACTGCAGAGGGACGCGAGGACTGGAAGCGATACTATGACAACTCCATCCACTCTGACGGACCTGAAATGAAGCGGATCATT
>CACYDX010000049.1 GCA_902773255.1 Oscillospiraceae bacterium | reverse complement strand
GTTCACAGTGATGGCGAGTTCAACGAATACTTGATTATTGACGGGCAGCAGCGACTTACGACGATCTCGCTGCTGATGCTTGCCATGTATAACCTGATGAAAGCAGGCATCATTACTCCTACACAATCAAATCTTGCGGATAAGATTTACAAAACATACCTGATTGATGAGTGGCAGGAAGAGGATACAAGAATTAAGCTCAAGCCTGTAAAAAATGACAGCAAAGCCTTCGACCTTCTTTTCAAAGATGAAGAAGACTATATTCAGGGCTCCAATCTGACTGTCAACTATAACTATTTCAATTCGCGGATTCAAAAAGAAGAAATCAGTATAGATGAGCTGTATTCCGCGATTACCAAGCTTGAAATCATCAATATTACGCTGAACAAAGACGATAATCCTCAGCTGATCTTTGAAAGCCTCAATTCTACCGGCCTTGCTCTGAGTGAAGGCGATAAGATCCGTAACTTTATCCTAATGGGGTTGCCGACGAAAGAGCAAAACGAATACTACGAAAAATACTGGAACAAGATTGAGCTCTGCACCAACTACGACGTCAGTTCATTTATGAGGGATTATCTCAGTGTAAAGCAGCAGGCGATCCCCTCTATGAGCCGGGTCTATGTAACATTTAAGGCGTATGTTGAGGAAAACAAGCTTGAGACCGAAACGCTTTTGAAGGATTTGCTCGACTATGCAAAATGGTATGAGATCCTGCTCAAGGGCAAAACCGAGGATAAGAAGCTGAATGCCTGCATTTATCGGCTCAATCGTCTGGAAACGACAGTAACCAGGCCGTTTTTCCTTGAAGTGCTGCGCATGATGGCAAAAGGATCTCCGGCGCTTCCTCTGCAAGACGCCAGAGAGGTATTCCTCCTGACAGAAAACTATCTCTTCCGTAGAAGCATTTGTGATCTGCCGACAAATGCCCTGAACAAGATCTTTCTGATGCTCCATAGGGAGATCATCCGGTTCGATGGGACAGAAGCGGATTATTTGGAGAAATTCAAATATGCCCTGCTCTCCAAGGTGGAAAGAGGCCGTTTCCCGAACAATGATGAATTCTCCGAGTCTATCGGTACCCGTCAGATTTATCTGATGAACATCAAGAACAAGGCGTATATACTGGAGCGTTTTGAAAATTACGGCATAGACGAAGATAAGGATATCTACAGGCATCTTGATGAAGGAACCTATTCCATCGAGCATATCATGCCGCAGCATTTGACTCCTCAGTGGGTCAGCGCTTTGGGTGACGATTACGAAGACATCCATGAGACCTGGCTGCATCGTTTGGCAAACCTGACGCTGACGGCCTACAACTCCAAATACAGCAACAATTCTTTCTCCGATAAGCGGGATATGGACAAGGGGTTCCGTCAGAGCGGCTTGAGAATGAACACCTGGATAGCCCAGCAGGAAAAGTGGACTCTGGCAGAATTGGAAGAGCGCCGAGGGATACTGGTTACCCGCGCATTGACCATCTGGCCCATGCCGGAGACCTCCTATCAGCCTGCAGAAAAGCAGCTTGACTCCTATACTTTGGAAGATGATGTGGATCTCAGCGGACGTGAGATTGTTCGCTTCGGCTATAAGAATACGGAACAGCCAGTTGACAGCTGGATCACGATGATGGCGCAGATTCTGAAGATACTCCATGCCGAGGATAAGTCCGTGCTTGCCCGACTTGCACATACTGATAATCCGGATGATGAGCTGAACGACTATATAAGCGATAATCCTGCGGATCTTCGCGGTGCATTGGAGATTGATCAGAATATCTATCTGGAACGGAACACCAGCACCAGCACAAAGCTCTCGGTGCTCAAGAAGTTCTTTAAGGCTTATGGGCAGAATCCCGAAGAGCTGGTGTTTTATCTGAAAGATCAGAACAGGGACCAAGAAGCGGAGGAGGCCGGTACGCGCTATGAGATACGGCGCAGATATTGGGCTTTTGCGTTGGAGCAGATAAAATCTGCCCATGGTTCGGAAGGCTCTTTCAAAAACGTTACTACAAGTAAACAATACTGGATCAGTGGCGCTATCGGAATCAGCGGTTTCAGCATCACCTGCGAAGCAAAGATGACTAAGGCCGCCGTTGAACTGGTGCTTGGGAAATCAAATAGGGATGTAAACAAGTCGGCCTATGACTATCTCTTCGCCAGAAAAGATGAAATAGAAGCTACTTTGGGAATCCCGCTGAACTGGTGGCGTTTTGAGGGAAAATCCTCCTATGTGGATTACAACATCGAAGGCATTGGCATCAGCGATGAGACCAGCTGGACGCAGATGGCGAAGTTCCACGCAGAGTGGAGCAAGAAGTTTTATGACGTATTTGTTCCCC
>CACYDX010000048.1 GCA_902773255.1 Oscillospiraceae bacterium | reverse complement strand
ACCCAGATAATCATGGGCGACCATCAGCTGAACAAACCCATGAATGCCTGCGCGCTCTGCGGGCAGTGCACGGCTGTATGCCCGAATGAATTCGACATGGCGCGTGTCTGCCTGATGGCGCGCAGGAACATGGTTTCTACTGACAAGATGCCTCTGGCACCCCATGAATTTGCGCTGTTGGATATGTTCTTTTCCAACAATGAGGCTTTCCTGGCTCGTCCGCAGCCCAGCTTCGAGCAATGCAGATATGTCTTCTTCCCAGGCTGTCAGGCAGCAGCTATAGCGCCGGAGACTGTGAAAGCAGCCTACTGCGATTTGACCGAGCGTCTTGAGGGCGGCGTGGCGCTGATGCTTGGCTGCTGCGGTGCTATTGCAAGCTGGGCCGGAAGGGACGAGATGGCGGAACAGACGCACGAACTGATCGACAGAGAACTTGCCCGTCTGGGGGACCCGGTGATAATTGCCGGATGTCCCAGCTGTGCAAAGGAACTGCGTGAAAACGGAAACAGAGAAGTTATCGGAATATGGGATGTACTGCTTGAGCTTGGACTTCCCGCGGGGGCACATGCACTTGAAAGACCGGTAGCTTTGCACGATGCGTGCGGAGCGCGCGGAGATGAGAAGACACAGGATGCAATACGCAAACTTGCAGCACAGCTCGGATGCGAACTTCTGGATACACCATATTCCGGAGACCGCTCGCCCTGCTGCGGATATGGCGGCCTCACAGCCTATGCAAACCGCGAGGTGGCAGCTGAACTGACGGAGAAATGCCTTGAGCGCAGCGACGCACCGTATATATCATACTGCATGGCCTGCCGCGACCGCTTTGCCCGTCAGGGCAGGGAATCAAGGCATATACTTGAGCTCTGCTACGGAACTGATGCCGGCAACCCGCCGGACATAAGCGAAAAGCGCAAAAACCGCCTTACGCTGAAAAACGAGTTGCTGCAGGAAATATGGCTGGAGGAGGCTATGGAGGAAAAACTGGACTATAAGCTCTCATTCACGGATGAGGCGCGTTCACTGATGGACGACCGAATGATCCTTGTTGAGGATGTTATCGCCGTTATGAACGATTTCCGCGAAAGCAATGAGGCCATCGAGGATGAGGACGGGTTGCTTGTTGCTCGCATGCGCGTAGGCAATGCGACCTTCTGGGTTAAATTCAGCCTGGAAGACGATGGCTATCTCATACACAGAGCCTGGAGCCACCGCATGAAAGTAGTGAAACGGGAGGGCTGAGCATGGCCATAGAGAAGAATTATTACACCATAGATCCCGAGGGAAAGATAAAGTGCTTCAAATGCAAAGTGCCTCTCATAAAGGGCAAGGCAAAGTTCATGTATCTTGACAACGGATTTCCCGTTGAATTGCCGGTATGCCCGGTATGCGGCTATGTATATGTGCCCGAGGAACTTGCTTTGGGCAAGGTGGCGTCTGTTGAGAGGGCGCTGGAGGACAAATGAGGAGCCATCCAGGTGGCGAGGAACATACCTGCCGCATGCTGCAGCTGGCAGATCTGCCTGAGGGAGCCTCTGTATTGGATATGGGAGCAGGAGCCGGAGAGGCCGTTCTGCTGATGCGTTCGATGGGTTTTGCTGCGTTGGGGATAGATATCGAGCCACGCTCACTGCTTGTTGAAAACGTAGATTTCCTTCATACCTCTTTTCCTGATGGGTCTTTCGACGCAGTACTGAGCCAGTGTGCCTTTTTCATATCGGGCGACCAGCCGGGGGCACTGCGGGAGGCTTTCCGGGTGCTTCGCAGAGGCGGGAAACTGCTGTTTTCGGATGTGTTTTTCACTTCTCCTGAAGAATTGCTGAGTAATGCCGGTTTTGATGTCATTTATGATGAGGATATGACGGAACTCTGGAGGGATTATTATCTCGAAGCGCTGTGGCGGGAAGATGCCCTGTGCTGTGAGATCCCGAAGGGCAAAAGCAGTTATCATCTCCTTATAGGAGGAAAGGACTGATACCATGGATCTTTTTGACAGGATAATGGAACTGAGCCGTTACGGCTATTTCTGCAGCCAGATACTGGCCATTCTTATGCTCGAAACGATAGGTGAAGAAAACCCCGCACTTGTTAAGGCAATGGGCGGTTTAAACGGCGGCGTGGGCTATTCGCAGGGATGCTGCGGCTGTATGACGGGCGGTGTTTGCCTCATATCTTACTTTACGGGCAAGGGCGAGGATACGGGCTATGACGACCCTCAGCACAAGCCGGCGCTCGGTGAATTCACAAAGTGGTTTGAAGAGGAGATGACCGCTGAATACGGCGGCATTGACTGCCGCGATATAACAAAGGGGAATCCTGCCAAGAGAGTGGAGTACTGCCCAGCGATAATCGCTGCCACTTTTGAAAAATGCATGGAGATACTTCAGGAGAGAGAACTGCTGTGAACGATATCCCCGTATCCCGTCTTGACGCGCTGATCGCTGAGCAGGAGGGACTTGATAAAGTCGACAGGGACACAATAAGAGCGATACAGCTGAAAAAGCTGAATCGCATTTTGGCGCGTGAAAACAAGCGCGGAGCTTTCTACAGGGATCTGCCTGAAAGGCTCAGGTCTCTGGAGGAGATATCCTTCCTTCCGTTTACAACCGATGAGGATCTTGCGCAGAACGCGGGAGGACTGCTGCTCTGTTCACAGTCGAAGGTGTCCAGAGTCCTGTCGGACGCAACCTCGGGCACGACCGGAGCTGCAAAGCGCGTTTTCTATACCGGGGATGACCTTGAAAACACCGTTCAGCTATATATGGCGGGTCTGGGAGAACTGATTTTTCCCGGCAGCGTCACGATGATCTGTTTCCCGTTCTCCGGTCCGTTCGGGCTCGGTGAACTGATTGCCGAAGCAGTCAGCCGCTTAGGAGCAAGGCCTCTGAAGACAGGGCCGCTCCTCTGCTACGGGGAATACGCGGAACTGCTGGAGCGCGAAAAGCCCGACACGTTCGTCGGCATGCCGGTGCAGCTGCTGGGACTGCTGCGTTACTGCGGAAAGGGCAGTCTGTGCAGAGCGCTGGTGAGCGGGGACGCATGTCCCGAGAGCGTGATACATGGCTGCGAGAGCATACTCGGCAGCAGACTGTTTCCGCATTACGGTTCGCGGGAGATGGGTATGGCTGGTGCCATATGCTGTCATGCCCATGAGGGTATGCATCTGCGGGAAAACCACATCATTGCTGAGATAATCGATGAGTCAGGCAGGCCCCTCCCCGATGGTGAACGGGGTGAACTTGTTGTAACCACGATAGGGATGGAGGCAATGCCCCTCATCCGCTACCGCACAGGTGATTTCACACGCATCCTGCCGGAACCCTGCCCATGCGGCAGCGCGGCGTTGCGTCTTGACAGGATAGAGCGCAGACATACAGGACTGAGCGTGCCTGAACTTGACAATATCGTTTTTGAAGATCCGGCTGTGATCGATTGCCGGTATGAACTTGGAAAGGACAGGCTTTGCATTTTCGTGCTTGCAAAAGGCGGGATCGATAAACCGCTGATGATGGAGAAGCTTACAGCTGCTGCAGCACCGCTGAAAGCAGAGATTTTTGCGTGTTATGCTGCACCCGGCGACCATTCCCTGTACAGCGGCAAGCGCACACTGATCACAGTGGTATGATTCTGAGCCCTGTGACATTTATTTTTATTGTTTGACAAAGTTTGAATAAATTAAAAGTGGTTATGCTTGACATGCGACCGCTCGTTCGCTATAATGCAATGCGAACGAGCGGTCGCATTATGTTTGGGAGGAATGGTTATGGCGAAGGGCACGAAGGAGAGAATACTTACAGCAGCGCTGGAGATGTTCTCGCAATACGGCTATGCGGGTACCAATATCCGCGAACTCACGGCGTCTCTCGGCCTCGGCAAGTCATCGATGTACCGCCATTTTGAGAGCAAGGAGGAAATCTGGAACGCTCTGCTTGATGAAATGACGGTGTATTACGAAAATCGCTTCGGCTCCCCGGAGCACCTTCCGCCGGTGCCAGACTCTCTCGAGGAGTTTGTGGCTATGACGAAGCATATGGCGGAGATCACGATCCGCGACGGGAAGATCGTGATGACGAGAAAGCTGCTCACGATAGAGCAGTTCCGGGACGACCGCGCGAGAGATCTTGCGACGAAGCATTTTCTCACCGGGCTCGAGGATATGTTCACTTACGTTTTTGCAGGAATGATGGAAAAGGAACTGCTGCGTCGCGAGGATCCCGGGATGCTTGCCTTTGCCTATACAGCTCCGGTCACGGTGCTGATCCATCTGTGTGACCGGGAGCCGGAAAGAACGGATGAAGTCATGGAGCGCATAGAAGCCTTCAGCCGGCACTTCATGAAGATATACGGTAATAAATAACAGTATCATAAGGAGAAAATATTATGCTGATCATTGAACATCTCACAAAAACATACGGAGAAAAAAAGGCGGTGGACGATCTGTCCCTGCATATCCGGCCGGGGGAGATCTTCGGCTTCATAGGCCATAACGGCGCCGGCAAGAGCACCACGCTCAAGAGTGCAGTCGGTATCCTTCAGTTCGATGAGGGACAGATCACCATCTGCGGAAAGAATATCAGGGAAGAGCCCGTTGCCTGCAAAAAGGATCTTGCCTACATTCCGGACAATCCGGATATGTACGAGTTCATGAGCGGGATTAAATACCTCAACTTTGTCGCGGACGTTTTCGGTATCCCTTCCTCTGCACGTCAGGAGAAGATACGAAGATATGCCGACATTTTTGAACTGACGGGTGACCTCGCGCAGCCCATATCCGCCTATTCCCACGGTATGAAGCAGAAACTCGCCCTGATCTCGGCCTGGATCCACGATCCGAAACTGATCGTGATGGATGAGCCCTTCGTCGGTCTCGATCCGAAGGCTTCCCACCTGCTCAAGGAGATGATGCGCGAGCACTGCGACAGAGGCGGAGCGATCTTCTTCTCCACCCATGTGCTGGAAGTGGCTGAAAAGCTCTGTGATAAAGTTGCCATCATCAAGCAGGGCAGGCTCATCAGGGAAGGCACGATGGAAGAGGTGAAGGGCGACGACAGCCTCGAAGAGGTATTCCTGGAACTGGAGGCGGAGTAAATGCTCAAGGTACTTCTGAAAAAGCAGATCGCCGAGGTCTTCCGGAGCTACTTCTACGACGCGAAGAAGAACAGGATGCGCTCCAAGGGAGCGATAGCCGCCTGGATCATTTTCTTTGTTGTTGTCATGGTTGGCGTGCTCGGCGGCATGTTCACCGCTCTCTCCCTTTCGCTCTGCGGCGCGCTTGCGCAGGCGGGCATGGGCTGGCTGTTTTTTGTGCTGATGGGCCTGATCGCCATTGTGCTCGGTGCTTTCGGCAGCGTATTCAACACGTATTCCGGCCTGTATCTGGCCAAAGACAACGACCTGCTCCTTTCTATGCCGATCCCCGTGAAAACGGTTATTGCATCGCGCCTCATAAACGTCTATCTCATGGGAGCCATGTACTCCTCCACGGCATTGCTCCCGGCGGTAATCGTCTATTGGATCACAGGCGGGCTTTCTGCGGCAAAAGTGATCTGCGGGCTGCTGTTCATGCTGATGGTAACGGTCATAGTGCTTCTGCTGTCCTGCATACTCGGCTGGGTGGTCGCAAAGATCAGCCTGAAGCTGAAGAACAAGAGCTTCATCACCGTGCTGATCTCGCTCGTGTTCATAGGCGCTTACTATTTCTTCTACTTCAAGGCCAGCGACTTTGTAAGGGATATCATACAGAACGCGGAGACCTACGGAAACAGGATCAAAGGGGCGGCGTACGGGCTTTATCTCTTCGGCCGCATGGGCGATGGCAGCTGGGCTGCAGCGGGCATATGCACTGCCGTGACCGCAGTCGTTTCCCTTCTGGTGTGGCGTGTTCTGTCCCGCAGTTTCCTGAAGATAGCCACCTCGAACGGAGCGGCGGAAAAGCGGCGTTATGTGGAAAAGCAGGCGAAGGAAAGATCCGTGTTCGGTGCGATGCTGGCAAAGGAGTTCTGGCGCTTTACGGCAAGCGCGAACTATATGCTGAACTGCGGACTGGGAATCCTGCTCCTCCCTGTTTCGGGCGTGTTCCTGCTCATAAAGGGAAGAGTGATATGCGAAGCGATCGGGGACGTGTTTTCGAGCCGTCCTGATGCCGCAGCTGTGCTGCTCTGCACCTTGTTCTGCCTGATGGCGTGCATGAATGATATGGCGGCGCCTTCGGTTTCGCTTGAGGGAAAGAGCATCTGGATCCCGCAGTCCCTGCCCGTCGAACCAAAAACCGTGCTCCGGGCGAAGACGGCCGTGCAGCTCATCCTTACGGAGATCCCCATGCTCTTCGCCGCCGTCTGTGCGGTCATAGCGCTTCCGGGATCTGCCGGACTGAAGGTCATGTTCGTCATCACGACTCTGGTCGCAGCCGCCTTTATGGCAATGTTCGATATTACCATTGGCCTTGCCATGCCCATATTGAACTGGACGAACGAGACTGCGCCGATCAAGCAGAGCGGGGCTGTAACGCTTGCACTGCTGGGCGGCTGGGGGATCGTCGTGATCCCGGGAATTCTGTATCTGCTCATAGGCTGGAGACTAGGCGCAGTGACCTATCTGATCGTCTGGTCAGCCATTATGGCGGTGATCTCGCTTCTTCTGCTGCGCAGACTGGATACAAAAGGCGCAGCCGCTTTCAGAATGCTTTAAACCGGACGTATGACGGAAACGGAAGGAACAGGGATCGAAAATGTGTACGAGTATTGCTGTAAATAAGAAGAAAACCATCATCGGATGGAATCTTGACATCCTGGATATGGAATACAGGATAAAAGCTTCGGATAACGGCGTTTTCATAGAGATCAACGATGAGACCGAGGGATGGATGCCCCTTTTCGGAGCCAACTCCAGAGGAGACTTCGTCGGGATGCCGACATGCTGGCCATCAGATGCCCGCAGTGATCCTACAGGAGACGGTGAGAACATCATCCTGCTGGATATCGATCTGCTCCTGCAGAAAAAGAGTCTGCAGGAGATCCGGGATATTGTCGCAGGGCGTCCTGTGTTCAGCGTCCCAGGCCTTACGTTTATGGGTGCGCTTTCCGACGCGGAAGGAAACGTGCTCCACATCGTTCCCGGCCAGGGCAGTCTGTATTACGAAAGACCTCCGTATAAGATCCTTACCAATTTCTCGCCGTTCAAGCAGGATTCCGAGAGACATCCCTGGATGGGATGGGACAGATATCAGAAAGCGGACAGCATGCTGAAAGACGCGACGGATGATTTTGACGTGAGCGACTGCTTCGCGGTTTTGCAGGCAGTGTCGCAGGAGATCTGTCCGACTGTCGTCTCCATGGTGTTCGACGTGCGGGAAAGAACGGTATACTGGTGCGAAAACAGGAAATGGGACGAAGTACACAATTACCGGATAGGATAACAGGTATAAAGAATGCACCCGGGCAATACTGTCCGGGTGCATTCTTGTGTATTCACAGGGAAATCATTCACTTTTTCATCACAAAGGACTTGCTGTCTATTGCGCGCATGGTGGCGAGGATCCCGTCAAGATGGTCGTATTCGTGCTGGATAAGTTCGGACATGTCATCATCCATGCGTTTCTCCTGCTTTTGCCAGTTCTCGTCGGTATAACGGAGGATACAGTGCCGGTAGCGGCGGACCTTCACCAGCAGTTTCGGGAAAGACATGCAGTCGTCCATCAGCTCCATCATCTCATCGCCGACAAATTCAAGAGAAGGATTGATTATCACATAAGATCTGTCCGTGAGCATGCAGATGATCCGCTTGCGCACTCCTATCTGAGGCGCGGCGATGGCGCGGCCGAAACCGTAATCGCGGCGGATGGCCTTTATGCAGTCGAACATGTCGGTGAAGGTGGATCTGAGGCCATCCAGTTCCTCCTGCCTTACCTCTTTACAAACCTCATATAACCTCGGATCTCCGAGAAGCAGTATCTCTCTTTCCATATGGCTTTCCTTTCACCGGACGGTTTCAGGGCTCTCTTCGTCCTTATAGCGCTTTGCCCTGATCTTTTTTCCCGTCATATCGTAGCTGATCTGCAGGAGTTCTTTTATAAGGCTGTCTTCAGCTGTGCCGTCGAGAAGAACAGTGATCCAGTTATCTTTGTTCATATGATAGCCGGGCAGTATCCCGGGCTTGGCGCGATACGCGCCCATGAGCAGAGGACCGCATTTCACGTCAACTATATCGACATATCCGTCCTTTGCTATCCCCAGTTTAAAATACTGTATCCGCATGGCGACAGCAAACCACTTTCTGTTGTCGCAGTGGCGGAAAATGAAGTTTTCGTCCATCCAGGGATATTCAGCCTCAGTGGAGTATCTGTCAGAAACGTGTTTTATAAGCTCCGCTCTGGTCATGACTTCAGTTTCAGATGTATGTTACAGTCTGGTCCAGAGCTTTCCTGTTGCTGTGGTTGGGAAGGGGACCGAAGCCTTCAGCGGCGTAGCCCAGATCCATGAGCATGAGAAGTTCCTCCTGCTCGGGAAGTCCGAGAGCTTCCTTCATCAGAACCGGGTCGAAGTGATTAAGCCAGCAGCTGTTCACCCCTTCATCTGCGGCGGCGAGTATCATGTGCGTGGCGACTATCGCGGCATCCTCCATGCCGGAGTCACGACTGCCTCCGGGGTAGGTAAATACGTTTTCAGTGTCATATGCTACTGCAAGCACAGTAGGGGCGCCGTAGCGGCAGGGCGTGATAGTGTCGATCTTTGCGAGAGCAGCGGGATCGCGCACAACGTAGATATGCTGCTCCTGCAGATTTTTTGCGGTCGGGGCAAGGCGGCCGGCTTCGAGAATGGCGGTCAGTTTTTCATCCTCGACCTGCCTGTCAGAATACTTTTTGCATGAAAAGCGGTTCTGAATTACTTCTTTGAATTCCATAATGATGCTCCTTTATATCATTCTTGTTGATT
>CACYDX010000047.1 GCA_902773255.1 Oscillospiraceae bacterium | reverse complement strand
GGATCTCACTATCCGTCATCTCGTCAGAAAGTCTAGCTCGGAATTCCATATGCACGTCCTCCTTAGAATCGGCTTTTAGTCGATAGTCAGATTATATAATAAAAAATAAAAGCTGCAAAAAATATTTATTCCAGCCGAGTTATCGACTGTTTTTCGCATATTAAGAGATCAGACAGTTATCTGGTCAGATAAGTACCCAGCAAAAAGCATACGAAGAGGCAATTGAGGACCGTGATGCAGACCACTGAGCATTTTTTGATCCTCACGTCTTTGCCCGCATCGATCCTTACGTTCTTCAGAAGACGGCAGATGAGAAGATACATGAGGGGAAGTACAGGCAGGAAATATCTTCCCTGAACTCCTACTATGTATCTGCTGCCGATACCGGTCCAACTAAGGAGCATCGCAGGCGTAACAACGAGAGAAATGATAACTGTCAGTGCCGAAAGTCCTGCTCCTCTTCTGTCAAGGATATCTGCTGATCCGTCTGCCATGATAAACATGCCGAAAACAACAGCCAGTGCGGTGACCAGGATTGACGGGATTACTAATTCATCCCATGAAAGCGCTCCTCCGAACAGTGACATGAAGATCATGTCAGCATTCTTAAGATAGCCGTTGACGGCCATAAAAAAGTATTCGAGAGGCTTGGTAACGGCAAAAGAAGAAGACAGGAATCCCTCTTCGATGCCTCCAAGCTGAAATAAGGATACCTTCGTAACAGCCGGTATGACTACGTCAAATATGAGAACAGACAACAAGCTGCTTCCTACGATAACGGCAGTCCTAAAATAGGATCTTCTTTCGCCTTTCCTGATAATGATGAACGCAAGAATGATAAGTATGATGTATCCCCCACCCTTCACACCACCTAAAACAAATGCCCATAGCGAGCATTCAACAAAGTGCCGGATCTTTTTCCCCTCCTTAAGTTCTTCAGACGCGGCAAAGACTCCGGCCAGAAAATTCATTGAGGAGATGTACACCATTCCGTCATATGAAAAAGCACTGCTCATTGAAAGAGTTAAAGGTGTAAGCGACAGCATGGCAAGGAGAAACTTCGCCTTGGGAATGCGGTTAATTGCCCGATAGC
The DNA here is from genome assembly GCA_902773255.1 of Oscillospiraceae bacterium. Lineage (GTDB taxonomy): Bacteria > Bacillota > Clostridia > Oscillospirales > Oscillospiraceae > Limivicinus. The sequence goes on along the minus strand of CACYDX010000047.1, from coordinate 1,193 downwards.
AGAAAAAGATATAAAACGCCATCATAAAAAGCCTGGAAACATATGCACTTACAAGCGGACCGAATCCTATGGCTCTTGCAATAACGAGACCAATCACATGGGGCAGATAGCTGAGGAAAGAATAAAACTTCATCTTGTCCTCATGAATGACAAAATCAGTAAAAGATGCGTCTGCATTCATTAGTCTAAGATTATCCTTCATCAGGGTGTATTCCCTAAGCCCGGGGTTATTTCCGGGACGCCAGAACAAAAGGAAGAAATTGGCATCTTCAGTCCTGGCAAGCCATTCATTGGCACCACCTCTTCCAAGAAAAACATTGGACAACCTGTAAACAGCAAGATAATGAGTATATGAATCAGGGAAACAATTCTGAGGGAAAATAATCAGGTATGCTGCTGCCAGCGGTATTACTGAAAGAAGGAAAAAACTGCCGGCATTAAAATTCGAATTCTTTAACCAGGCAATGATCATAACTGCATAGACTAAAAGGATCACGGCAACCGGAAATAAAACATAATAACCCGCATTGCTGGATCTCAGAGTTGAAAACACAGGTTTATCATTATTACCGAGCTTAATGATCAGGTTTTCCTCATCAGAAGTGTTCCTGATCGAAAGCTTGTATGAACCACGGTCGAAAAGGCCTTTGATTACGGCAGTCCTGAATTCTCCCCTGATTTCATCACGTGCATCTTCGATCTCAGCTTCACCTTCGTAAAATGTCCGGGAACCATCCTCAGATGACAGTATCACATAGACGCCGAAAGCGGTCTGCTCATTGATTATGAAAGATAGTCTGTCAAAGCTGTCGCGCCTTTCACTAAAAGTGAACGAATAAGATTTACCCGGAGCGATCGACAATTCGCTTTTTGAACTGCCATATTCTGTAATCTCAGTCTCGGTCTTTATCCAAGGCAGAAAAAGAATGAAATTAATAATAGCGACAATAGCGCATACAACGGCGATAAGCGCCGTTATAAACGACCCGCTGACAAGTTTTCCTTTTCCCACATCAATCATGACAAGTTGATTCTATCATGAATTCATCTGTTTATCCTCAATGCATTTTGTAAGTAAAGCATATTCGTATTCGTTGTCGAAAAACACCTTCGCATAATGGCCCGAGATCTTTCCGTCCCTGCAAAGGGCGCCTATGCTCTCGCCGCCTGTCTCTTTAAGCTGCACCATCATG
>CACYDX010000046.1 GCA_902773255.1 Oscillospiraceae bacterium | reverse complement strand
GGCGGGACCTGACCAGGGCCATCCTTGAGCGGAAAGACTTCTTATAATCACACAGGCTGCAAAGGATCGCCATGTTATCATCGGGAATGGAATCCGCATAGATCCGGCGTATGTGTCCGGCAAATTCCAGCCTGCTCCTCAGCTGCTGCAGCGGGTGACCCGCGGCAGCCTTCTTCAGCCTGTGTTTCCAGTCTCCCGAGGCGCCTACAACATTCGACCCGTGCTGCCGATACAATATATATCTGTTCTCATCCCTGAAAACTTTCCCGCCGGCGGCAAGAACTATCCTGAGCATATCCCAGTCATGTATGCATATATACTCCGCCGGACACCTCAAAAACAGCTCTTTCGCCCTTTTATTGAAAACGAAGGTGCAGCCGGAGGCGTAGTTTTCAAGCAGAGCGGAGCTGAAGGTGATCTCAGGATATAACTCTTTCGCCGAGACGGGTCTGAGTTCGGAATCGACCAGTCTGGTCCTGCATGTATATAAAAGCGGGATTTCCTCATCATATCCGGATGAAGAGATCTTATCTACAGCGGTTATCAGCTTGTCCGGGAGCCAGACATCGTCCTGATCCGAGAATGCATAATATGGTGAGTCCGGGGCTTTGTCCAGCGCCTCGCGGAAAGATTTTCCCGCACCGAGGTTTTCTCCTGCAATGAAACGGATATTTTCATATCTGTCCGCATATTCCTTAAGTATGTCCAAAGTGTCGTCGCGGGAACCGTCATCGCGGACGAAAAGAAAAACGCTGACTTTTTCCTGACAGAGAATGCTTTCGATCTGCTCCCTCAGGTATTTTCCCCCGTTATATGTCGACATGACCACGGTTACCGTCATTGTATTCCTCTTTCATTCACATATGCTCTTCGGATCTTCGTTTCTAAAATTCCCTGATACCGGCCGCTGCCCTGTCGGACACGGACCTAATACAGTATCCTTAAAAAGGAGAGCTTTTTCTGCCCTGCAATCACAAGAAAGGCCAGCGCCGTGGTGATCAGTAAAGTCGTGCAGAACAGCTCCACGGAATTCACAGCTATCGCGCCCGATCTGTTAAAATGCGAAAGAATACTGTATATCCCGTAATGTATTGTATAGTTCAAGGTGCTGATATTTCTGAACAGCTTTGCTTTATCTGCACTGAGGTCAATGCGGAAACGCAGAAAAACCACGAGTATCGCCGCACAGGCAAAAGGCATGGTAAATGACGACTGCCCTGTCCATATAAAACAGTTTTCGGCAATATAGACTGCTATGGCGGCAGCGCAGCAGACGAGCAGTTTTCCAACCGGTGACCGGCTGATCAGATCCTGTTTTTCCGCTAAAAGCATTCCCAGAATATAATTCGGAAACGAAAAGAAGAATCCGTTTCTGTAAGCGGTGTTGTGCTCAATGCTCAGCATATATGCGCCGATCAGATACAACAGGCAGGCCAAAGCTGCCAGCAGCCTGTTTGAAAACCCGGCTTTTTTTGCAGCCCATACCATTATAACTGCTATGGCGGATGCTTTCAAATACCAAAGATGGGCATAGCTGCCAAGCAGATAGTCAGAAACAAGTATCTCTGAAAGCGATGCGCCTGTCCTGGTCTTATAAAGTATAAACGGCGTGTAGATCAGTTCCCATACAGCCCAAAGCAGGATGAGCCTCTTTGCAGACTTTAAGACCACCGATAAGCGCTCTGCCTGTTCAGTGTGAGAAAACGAACGGATACCCAGCAGATAGCCGGAAATAACGAAGAACGATCCGGTCGCCGTGTTGGTAAACAGCCTGATGATACGGGAAGCATTATAATCTATATCTGCAAAAATGCTTGTGTGGTATGCAATTATCAAAACAGAAAGAATATACTTCAGTACATCTATACTGTCTATCTGTCTTTTCGCTGACAGACAGTTATCCATTCAGTCCTTCCTTTCGGGATCATATCCGCAATCACTTCAGCATTTCTGTAAACATCACCATGTCAGAGCATTCATCCGTCCTGCCCTTCGGACATGCTTTCCGGTTTTCTTATCATATAATAAGCATGCAGAGCATCTCTCATCTCAAAGTATGACGGATCAGACCTCCACGCAACGTAGAAGTTTACGCCAACGAGCCATTTATAGGTATTCGGCAGGAATTCATCACTTGAAACATATTCCCTGTCCTTCTTATCATCATAGCACATGCCACCTGACATAAAGCACCGTTCAAGCCATGTCATCTGAGCAAGCGCGTCAAGTGATTCCGCAGTCGGACAATTGCAGATATTCAGATGCCTGAGTTCCTTGCATTCAAGCAGCGGTGAAAGATCATGTACAGGACTGAATGACAGTTCAAGATAATAAAGTTTCTTGCAGTTGGCGAGTGCCGAAATATCCCTCAGCCTTCCGCCTGCGCCGATAAAAAACCGCAGTTCTTTCATATCCTTGCAGAAATCCGCATTTGTAAACATCTGGTGTCCAACATCCAGCGCCACCATATCCGTGCAGTATTTCAGAGGTTCGATCGTTTCATCATTCAGATCCATCGGATTTGCCGCCTGCCCGGTGAATAACGAGGAAATAAAATAGTCGGTGTCTGTCCTCAGGAAATACTTCTTCCCGAAATAAACCGTCCATACGAATCTGACATCCTCGTGCCTTCTGTTAAGCGCGTCCATATCCTCGTTGTCGATGCCGCAGTCGCTCATAACGACTTTTTTCAGATTCTTCAGATATTTCAGGGCATCCTCTATTTCCGACGTATCGGATATCTCTATGCCGGAAAGATCTATCTCCTCATCAAGACTTGAAACTTCCACTCCGTAAATCGTCATTTTCCAATTTACATCCGCTTCCGGAAAAGCTTTCATTACTTCAAGCATTTCATCATCAGTATATGAACAGCCGGTAAAATCGATCGATCGGACATTTGGAAATAACGGGGCAACATATATGAGCTGATCAAGATCCACACCATTATTGCGGGAGAAGTCAAGCGAATCCGTATCGTTTGGCAGCTGCATCCCGAAGCCTTCCACGTTCCACCTGAAAGAGATCTCCGGGAAACCGGATGTGAGCGCAAGCTTGTCATCAACTGTTAGCAGCCCGTCTTCCACAGACACCTCGTTGAGGGCCTTGAATAAAGGCAGTTTTTCTTCGAGCTCAGAACGAGCGACCGTTCCTTCCAGCGCTATCTCTGCCGCATCAGACGAATAATATCTGCCATTGATCAAAACATCCCAGTTAAACTTCACTTCCGGATACAGCTTCTCAAGCTGACTGAGCCGCTCCCAGTCAGGTATACCATGCGCATCGCATTTTTCGAGAAGCTCGAAGAATGCAAACAGCGGCAGATCCGAATCATTCAATGCGGTAATCGTGATCTCTCTGCTCTTGTTGCTGAATGAGCCTGAACTCAGCGGCACGCTCCATCTTATATCACAGCCGGGAAATGCAGCCGCCAATGCTTCATAATCATCTGCCGTGATACCGCAGTTTTCCAGATTTAAAAGCTCCGGTCCCGTCAGCCTCAGCAGCTTTGAAACCGCTACCTTTTTCCCGGACAGATTCAGCTCCGCCGAGTCTACGGGGATCAGTTTCCCCGACAGCAATACATAATGCGAGAATACCCAAAGCAGTACAGCTGCTGCCAAAACCAGCACAGCTGCTAAAACTATCACCCAGATCAAAGGGCGCCTGTTTTTTCTCAATACTCTGCTCAAGGTGATTTCTCCTTTCAGCCGGAACCACAGGCTCCCGGTCTTATTTGACAGATAATGAAAGGCCGGCTCCGGATCTGCCATGCAAATATCAGTTTATTATAATGCATCGATCGTTATATGTCAAAGAATATGCCTGTTCGAAAGCATTTGCCTGCCGGAAGCATATAAGCCGCGGAAACGGAGCGGATAAACCATATTACGCCGGGCTCACGCACAAAGCAGGCATCCATGTCCCGGCCGCCATAATTCTCCTGTCATTATTGCTTTTTTCCGGATTTGAGATATACTTATCCACAGTTATCTGAAACAACACGGGAGTAAAGGTTTATGAGTACAGTGCCTGCAGTCAGGAAAAGAATTGAGGAACTGGATATTTTAAAAGCTCTTGGGATAATATGCATGGTCGCCGGGCATTCAGGCGTTCCGTGCAGAAGATTTATTTATCTTTTCCATATGGCCGCGTTTTTTATCGCATCCGGGTTTTTCTACAAAAGCAGTTCGTCCGACGATACAGCTTCGGTGATGAAAGGCGTCGTAAACAAGCTAAAGCAGTTATGGCTGCCGTTTTTCATCTGGGGTGTCATATATATCCTGCTGCACAATTTTTTCCTAAAGATCAATGTTTATACGGACAACCCCCTGGTCCTGAACTATTCCACCGGCATGTACAACACGACGATCGCGCCTTACACTTTCTCAGAGATCGTAAAACGCATACTGAAGGCTCTCATTTTCAGCTGCGGGGAGCCGATGCTCGGTGCGGGCTGGTTCCTGCGGATCCTTTTTGTAGTCTCCGTGGCTTATCTCATTTGTGATTATCTGATCAAACTGTTATTCAAAAAGCATGTTCTTCTGATCCAGGCTGTCGTGTCGGCCGTTTTGCTTGCTTTCGGGTATTACTGCTCTCTCAAGGACATGACTCTTCTCGGGATTGCTCAGGGCGCCTCGTTTTACTGGCTGTATTATGCAGGCCATCTGTTAGCTTTGAATAAAGACAGATATTCCGGCTGGACCTGGAAACAGCATCTGCCTGTATTCATCTGTTCCTTCGGATTGCTGCTGTGGCTCAGCAGTATAGGTTCAGTCGCTTTCGACCAGAACAAATATGTCAATCCCCTGTTCCTTATAGCTGCGTCACTGTCCGGCTGGTGTCTTTTATACAGCATATCATTTTTCCTGAAACATATCTCAGTGCTGAAGCGAATACTGACCGGCATCGGGAAAAGGACCCTGACCATACTACTCCTCCATTTTCTGTGCATGAAAATCGTTTCGGCGATCATCGTGGCTTACTACGGGCTGCCTTCTTTCTGCATTGCCGTCTTCCCGTATATATACGGCGACAGGGGACTCTGGTGGCTTGCCTATACGGTTATCGGAGTCGGACTTCCCGTGGCGGCCAATATCCTATACCATTATATCATTGATAAAACCAGACCACTATTTGTTAAAAAGACAGCCTGATTATCCCCGGTATGTCCGGCGTCTGAAGCTTTCCGCTTATTCCCGCTCTTCAGCGGGACAATACCCTGTTCAGTTTTCAGGAACAATATAGTATAATAAAATAAATGCGTTCCGTCCGGGCTATGTGTCCCGACAGATACGCCGGCAGATATGAACATATTCAGGTGAACTTATGCATTTACGAAAGCTGAAACAAAAAGATGCGCCGCTTATGCTGTCATGGATGCATGACAAAAACGTTACCGGAAACCTTAAAGCGGACTTTTCTTCAAAAACTCTCGGCGATGCAAGGGATTTCATAAGGTCAAGCAGGACCGACAGCCATAATCTCCATCTGGCTGTCGCTTCCGACGAAGACGAATACATGGGTACAGTAAGCCTCAAGAACATCGAGGACGGCACAGCAGAGTTCGCGATCGCCGTAAGATCCGAGGCGATGGGAAGAGGATACGCCTGGTTCGGAACGAAAGAAATACTTGGGAAAGCATTTGATGAACTCGGCCTGTATTCAGTATACTGGTGTGTATCGAAAGACAACGCCAGGGCGATCCGTTTCTATGACAAGCATTTCTTTCATGAAACTCTGGACATCCCGGAATCAGTTCTCGCCCGTTATGCAGGAACTGATAACCTCAAATGGTATTCCATGCTCAGAGGGGATGTGTTTGACTTCCCAGAAACAGTTTCCGGCTGTAAAGTGGTCCATATAAAAACGATTCCCACACTGAACGCCGGCGAACTTTCGGTTTTCGAAGCCGAACACGACATCCCGTTTGATATCAGACGTATCTATTTCATCTCCAAGGTCCCGGAGGGCGTACGGCGCGGATTTCACGCTCACAAGGAACTGAAACAGTTGCTTTTCTGCATGTACGGAAGGATACAGCTGATCCTGGAGAATTCACACGGACGTGAGGAAATAGAGCTGAGCGACCCCAGCATAGGCGTTCTGATCGACGAATGCACATGGCGGGAGATGCTTTGGCTCCAGAAGGATTCGGTCCTTTGCGTGGCCGCATCAGATTATTATGATCCCGATGATTATATCAGGGATCATGAGGAATTCAAAAAGTATATTGCCGGATAAGCAGATCTGACCTGTATCCGTGTGTCAGTCCGTATTACCGGTCGGTGTGTCACATGGTTTTCTGCAAGGTATTAGTGATATGGATAAACTGAAAAACCGGGTAAAACGAATGCTGGGTCCCCGAAATTACTATACGATCCAGGACATATATCATGATCTTAAGCTCAAAAAACGGTGTGAAGATCTGTACAATAAGGTGAGCGGCAACCGGCTCCTCAAAGACAGCCACGCCGGTGAGCGGTGCTTTATTCTGGGGAACGGTCCCTCGCTGAAGGACCTGGATCTCAGGATGCTTCAGGATGAGTTCACGTTTACCGTTAATTATTTCCCGCTTCTTGAGAACTGTCTGGATCTCAGATCAAAAGCTCATGTTATGATCGACGGCGCTTTCTTCGGTCTTCGCGAAGAAATGAAAGGCAGCGGACCGCTGATCTCAGAGAATTACAGAAGACTTGAAAAAATGGGATGCCCCTGCTTCGTACCGGCAGATGCGTATCCGTTTCTGAGCCACGAAGCTTATGACATAGAATTCAGGTATGTCAGGATCGGAAAAAACATATTGGACGGCATAGTATCTGATGTTGATCTGACAAAGGATATATACACAGGAACGAATGTTATCCAATACGTCATCCAGATAGCGATCTACATGGGATTCCGTGAGATATACCTGCTCGGCTGCGAATCGACGAACATCCTTGCCTTGCTGAATACCGCACTGGGAAAAGATACAGGGCAGGTCCATGCATATGCCAAGGAGAAGGATGATTCCGACAATACGAATGCACAGATCGTTGATCACTGGAAAATGTCAAAGATCATCTATGATCAGTATCTGCTGTTTGCGGGATTCGATTTCTGGACTGATTACTGTTCAGGAAAGGGGATATCCCTGATAAACTGCACCCCCAGTTCATTGATAACGGGAATGCCAAGAGCACAGATAGATGAAGTTTTAGCAGGAGAAAACAGACATGTATAAAAAACCCTTTATTATAGCAGAAGCCGGCTGCAACCACATGGGCAGGATGGATATCGCAAAGGCCCTGATAAACACCGCGGCGTATTACTGCAAAGCCGATGCGATAAAGTTTCAGAAACGCTGTCCCAGAGAGTTGCTTACTCCTGAGCAGTATAACGCGCCTCATCCCAACCCGGCGAATTCATACGGCGATACTTACGGAGCGCACAGGGAATTCCTCGAGTTTGATGCCGAGCAGCATGCGCAGCTGATGAAATGGTGCGAAGAAGCCGGCATCATTTATTCCACTTCCGTATGGGATCTCACAAGTGCAAAGGAGATCGCAGCCCTCCGTCCGAAGTTCATAAAGATCCCTTCTGCAAGCAACACCCACTTTGAAATGCTTCAGTGGCTCTGTGACAACTATGACGGAGAAATACAGCTCTCATTCGGGATGACAACTCATGAAGAAGAGGAAAGCATAGTACAGCTGTTTGAAAAAAACAACAGAGCCCGCGATCTGATCCTATACAACTGCACCTCCGGATATCCCGTCCCGTTCAGTGACGTATGTCTCCTTGAGATCACGAGGATGAAGGAAAGCTACGGAGACCGGGTGAAAGCGATCGGCTTTTCCGGTCACCATCTGGGCACTGCGGTGGATGTGGCAGCCTATACGCTGGGCGCGGAATACATCGAACGCCACTATACCCTTGACCGCACATGGAAGGGCACCGACCACGCCGCTTCCCTGGAGCCGGACGGCATACGCAGGCTTGTTCTGGATCTTAACGCGGCATATGAATCCCTTACATACAAATCAGGGGAAATACTGCCCATTGAAAAGGTGCAGCGTGATAAGCTGAAATACAGAAAGCACTGACTGCGGACCCTGCCACGGATCATATTCTCCGAAAATGTCCCGTCAGTTCCAAAACAGTATGGAGGTTGCAGATTGAACAGCAGATTTGAAGCTTATACCGTTTTATGCCATGAAAGCATGGCTGAAGCCTTATCCAGGATCGACGCCAACAAACAGGGGTTTCTGATCGTTGTGGATAAAGACGATACCCTGCTGGGCGTACTGACCGACGGTGATATAAGGAGAGCGATCATAAAAGGATACTCCACCGGTGACAGTATCGACGGTTTTTACATGCGTGATGCGAAAACCGTTTCAATACATGACGGCTTTGAAAATGTGATAGAGCTGTTCAAGAACCAGAAAATAAAATTCCTTCCCGTGGTCGATGATAAAAACAGACTTGTCAATATCATCACCAAAGGCCAGATGCACGCTCTGCTGCTCCAGGATATAAACGCCGATCTCGGATATGATTTTTTCTCTCTGGATGTCAGCATTATCGACAGTGAAATATTTCCGAAGCCATGGGGATATTATAAAACAACTGTATTAAACGATTATTATCAAGCAAAAATGATAAGCCTGAAGCCAGGCGCCAGGTTAAGCCTCCAGTCGCATGATCACCGCGAAGAGCACTGGATAGTCGTTCACGGCAGCGGCACGGCGCAGCTGGAGCAATCATTTATCCCCGTCAGCTGCGGGAGCACGGTATTTATTCCCCGCGGCTGCAGGCACCGCCTGACGAACACCGATGAGAAGGAATCCCTTATCATAGCCGAAGTGCAGATCGGCGATTATTTCGGCGAGGATGACATCATAAGATATGAAGATATATACGGGAGAAAACTGACGGGGGAAAACAGATGAATGCAGCATTTATCCCGGTCAGGGGCGGTAGCAGATCCATTCCTCTGAAAAACATAAAACCCATATGCGGCAGGCCACTGGTATACTGGACCGTGAAAGCGGCCTGCGGCTGCAGATACATTGACAAGGTATTTGTCGCTTCAGACAGCGAAGAGATCAGGTCTGTCGTCAGCGGATTCCGGACAGGCCGCGGATCCGGGCTGTTTGAAAAGCTTGAAGTCATCGACCGTTCGGCCGCCTCCGCATCCGACACCGCATCCACGGAAAGCGCCATGCTCGAATTCGCGGAGAAGTATGATTTTGACAATATCGTGCTTATTCAGGCCACCTCCCCTCTCCTGCAGTCTGATGATCTGGACAGAGGCTTTGAAGCGTTTTTCACCGCCGGTACCGACAGCGTTATCTCAGTGGTCAGGCAGAAACGTTTTCACTGGTGCGTCGACGGGGACGGATACGCCCATCCGACGAACTATGATGTTTTTCATCGCCCGAGAAGGCAGGATTTTGAAGGGTATCTTGTTGAAAACGGTGCTTTTTACATCAGCTCCAAAGAAGATCTGCTGAAGTCACAGAACCGCGTATCCGGCAATATAAAAGCCGTTGAGATGAATGAAGACTCTTTCCTGGAGATAGATGAACCCGGTGACTGGGTGATCATTGAAGCCCTTATGAGGAAGAACGGCATCTGCTCGGATAATGACATCCCTGAAATAAAGCTTCTGCTTACAGACTGCGACGGCTGTCTGACCGACGGTGGCATGTATTACTCCGAAAAAGGCGATGAACTGAAAAAGTTCAACACAAGAGACGGCATGGGCTTTGCCCTGTTAAGGAAAAAGAATATCCTCACCGGGATCATTACCGGCGAGCAGGTCGAACTGAACCGGCGCCGCGCTGAAAAGCTTAAGCTTGATATCCTCGAGACCGGATGCAAAGACAAGCTGGCTGCCGTAAGACGTATATGCGATGAACGCGGCATAGGTCTGGAAAACGTCTGCTACATAGGCGATGACATCAATGATGTCGAAGCTGTCAGGGCCGCCGGTTTCGGCTGCTGCCCCTCGGATGCGGCCGATGAGGTGAAAGCCGCCGCTGATTACGTTGCTCAGGCCCGTGGAGGCCAAGGCGTTATCAGAGAAGTGACGGACAGGATCCTAAAGGCGGAATGAGGGCCTGTCCATGACCGAAAAGAAAGAAGCCGGTGTGAGAAGGATCCTCGCCAATACCGGCTGGATGCTTTTTGATAAAGTCTTCATTCTTGTGCTCAACCTGGTCGTTACCGTTAAGATGGCAAATTATTACGGGACACTGGGTTACGGCACATATCAGTATGCAGTAAGCATTGTTGCGCTGTTTGAAGTATTTGTCACTTTTGTCGACGCCAGGGTCGTTAAGAAAAGGTATTCATCCGAGAATCCGGAAGAGCTCGTTTTCAATGTTACTCTGGCAAAGATCCTGTTTTCGCTTCTGTCGTTATTCGCAGGTATGATATATATCCTGTTCTGCGGAGAAACGGGAGAATACCAAATTATTTTCTGGATCCTGCTACTGAGCGTGATAATTACCAATCTGCGCTTCGGTATGCAGAACAGGTACGAATATCTGCTGGAATCCAGAAAAGTTATAATAGCTAGCAACATTTCTCTCATAATCGGCGTTATCCTGCGGCTTCTGGCCGTATCATTCCATATGCCCCTGCTGACCATAGCGCTGATCACTCTTCTCTCATCAGTGATAAGCACTTCCATGGTCTATTTTCTATACAGGAAAGATTATGGAAAACTCATTCAGGGAAGCATTAAAAAGGCGCTTATAAAAGAGCTGATCCGTGAAAGTCTCCCTCTGGCAATAGCGGGCTCATGCGCCATCATATACTCCAGATGCGATTCGATCATGATCGGCGGCATGCTGTCAAAGGAGGATGTCGGCATTTACGCCATCGCGGTAAAGCTGATAGCCGTGGTGCAGATAGGGATAGCGCCTATACGTGAAAGCGTATACCCGAAAATGATCGAGCTTTATTCAACGGACAGAGCCAGGTATGAAAAAAGGTATGTTCAGATAACCGCCATATTGACCTGGGTCTACATCATCGGGGTGCTGGCCTCGTTTTTCATCCTGCCATACGCATTCAGGCTTCTGAAGCCGGATTATGCGGAAGCCTTCCCGATATACAGAGTTTACGTTATCGGTACGTTTTTCATGTATAACGCGGGACTCAGAGCCGGCCACTTTACACTGATCGACCGCGGAAACATCCTCCTTTATTCGCAGATCATAAGCGTATTGCTCAATGTCATTTTCAATTTCATTCTTATCAGGCACATCGGTCTTTACGGCGCTGCGATCGCAACGGGTATCACACAGTTTATAAGCCTTATGATTTCCAATCTGTTTTTCGGAGAGACCGGCAGAGAAGTTTTCAAATGGCAGCTTAAAGGCCTGAATCCTCTGGCTGTGATCAGCCGGAATTACTGATCATCTGTTGAGCTCTTTTGCAACGCATGTCTTCGTATTATCAAATGAAAACCCGCCGGTCCGATACCGGTCCGGCATCGTTCAATGATCCATCATGAAAAAACCGGCAGCCGCGTCCCTGATGCGTATCTGCTAATAAAAAGAGAATTATGTCAGCTGTTAAAAACAACAAGAAAGAAGAAAAAAACTCCGGAAGCCTGTTCGTCAGAATAGTGCTGACCATTCTGAAGATACTTGCCGTTGCAGTAGAAACGGTCGTGCTGGCGGCCATAGTGCTGTACGCCGTCATGTTCCTGCTTACGAAAGGCCCTTCCAAGTCTGCAAGGGATCTTTTCGTGATGTCGGTAAGAGAGACCTCCGCAATAGGTTTTCTGGCGGACTGGTTCCTGACGGAGGATGAGATAGCACAGATAGAAGCCTCAAAAAACGAAGAGGTCTATTATGCGCCGACGGACACTTCTCTTATCACGATCAGCGCGGCCTCGGAACCGGATCCCGTAAGCGGTCCGCAGGCTGACGCCTGGGGTCTGACTGATGACGACGGAGACGGGATAATAATCGAGGAGATCCACGGCAAGGGTTATTCGGGATATATGATGGTTGTACTCGATCCTTCGAGAGTGATCATGGGCTGTGTTCCGGAAAGTCTCGGCCGCAGAGGATATACGGTCGCCCAGATGGCGGAGTATTATGACGCCGTTGCCGCCATAAACGCAGGCGGCTTTGAAGACCCGGACGGAAGGGGCAACGGCAGCAGGCCCGACAGTCTCATCGTCTTCAAGGGCACACCTTACTTTGCCTTCAACGGAATGGGCAGCGGTTTTGTGGGGATCGATGATAATTACATCCTTCACGCCGGACTCAAGACGCTTGAAGACGTAACCGCCGCCAATATCCAGTACGGCGTGTGTTTCGGTCCGGTGCTGGTGTCCAACGGGCAAATAACGCCTGAGGGTTCTCTCAGCAGCGGGCTAAATCCCAGAACAGCCATCGGACAGCGCTCCGACGGCGCCATTCTCATGCTGGCCATAGACGGCAGGCAGGTCGTCAGTCTTGGTGCCACGTTCAAAGACATTGCAGAGATAATGATAAAATACGGCGCCGTGAACGCCTGCAATCTTGACGGCGGCTCTTCCACTCTCATGTGGTACAAGGGCGAATATATCAATAACTGCGCCTCGGTAATAGGCATAAGACCTGTTCCCTCAACGTTCATCGTTCTGAAGGAGGGTGTTTCGCCATGAAACGAACTGCAAAGAAAAAAGCCTCCTTCCTGAAGGGACTTCTGGCATATGCGGTATTCTTCCTCAGTCTGGCCGTAATCGGCATGGTGATCCTTTTCCGTTTTCTTGACGAATATGAAAAGACACGCCCGGAGCGCGCCGTTGAGCAGTATATGGCTTCATTCGACATCGAGCGCATAAAAGACTATGAAAAGGACTTTCTGCTTTCACTGGACACCAACATCCAGCCCCCTGATGTTTCTTTCAGCATCATCCGGGAATTTCTGCAGCCGGGAGTTAAGGAGATAAAGGATCCTGCCCGTTCGTCCGATGACAAACTTACCTACGTGCTCAAGTGCGGTGATACGGTGATCGGCTCTTTCGAGCTTCAGCAGTCAGATCCGATCGCATTCGGTCTGAGGCCGTGGTATGTGAGCGGGGAGGATTTTGATTTTTCCTTCCTGCTTGACAGCTGCGATCCCGTAACAGTCCCGAAGGATTACAGGGTATACTGCAACGGATATCTGCTGGACGATCACTATATCATCACAGACGATATAAAATTCGACTATCTGAAGGACTATTACGGAACAGATTACGTGCTTCCGTATATGTGCACTTATCAGATCGGCGAGTATCTCTCCGAGATAGACCTTGAAGTATATGACGAAACAGGAGCACCGGCAGAGCCGCGCAATGACAATGTTCAGGAGGAGTACCTCAGCAGATACTGTGATGAGGCGAAAAAAGCCGAGATCACGGCATTTATCCCAGAGTTCATTGATAAATATGTTGCCTTCACAGGCAGCTCCAAATGGAACTACAGAGAGAACTACTACGCGCTGGAGGACTATCTGGTGAAGGGCGGCGATCTGCAGGAGCGCACTTTCAACACGATGGACAGCCTTGTTTTCGGGACCTACAGGAATAACGTTATCACCGACATTCAGATCCGAAAGATCCTCGATATCGGCGGCGGGCGGTATATGTGCGACCTTACATACTTTGTCGACTGTCTGGGCGGGATGGGATTCGTCAAAACGGAAAACATCATAAGGCTTATCGTTCAGGACACGGACAATGGCATAAAAGCGGCGGAGATCCTTGAAAAAGCCACGTATTACCCCGAGGGGCAAGATGAGGAACAAGCCGGGTAAAGATCGATTTCAGGGGATGCAGACGATCATATGAAAGACAAACTGGTTCTGATCCATAACCAGCCGGCGCTTGATTACTTTCCGCCCGGCTGCAGCTGCTGCAGGCTCATGGAGCTTTACAGTTCAAGCTCATTCATAAACAGGGTGGCAAGAAAACTCATCCTCTCGGCGGGACTTCCCGGAAAACGGGCTGTTCTGAACGACTGGATCGATGAAATAAAAAACTGCAGAGAGATCATTATTTTTGACACAGGCAATGCGGCCGGTCTGATCAAATGGATAAAAAAAGAACACCCTGACAAAAGGGTGATACTCTATTACTGGAGCCCCGTGGCGGAAACAGCGCATGAAGAGGAAGCGAGGAAGCTTGGCGCGGAGCTTTGGTCCTTCGACCCTGCCGACTGCAGGAAATACGGTCTGCGATACAATTCCCAGTTTTTCATAACCGAAAACATGCAGCCGCATCTGCCGGCAGGCAAAGAGGGATCTGCGGATGTTTTCTTCGTAGGGCAGGACAAGAACAGGGCAAAAACCCTTGTTGAGCTGAAAACACTTCTGGACAGGCACGGGATCAGCTGCTTTTTCAATCTGGTACGCTGCAAAGGCACGGATCCCGATCCGCGCCTTCAGTACTTCGGCCCTATGAAGTACAGCGAGGTGCTTGCAAACGCAGCATCCTGCAGGGCTGTGCTCGATCTGGTTTCCGAAGGGCAGCACGGCCTGACGCTCCGTCCCATGGAGGCGCTGTTCTATAAGAAGAAGCTTATAACCAACATGCAGGATATAAGCCGCTTCAGGATATATGATCCGGAGAATGTATTCGTACTGGGAACCGACAATACAGAAGATCTGCCCGATTTCATCAGCTCCCCGTATAACGACAGGTTTCACGCCGAATTATGCGAATACTATATGATGGATAGCTGGATCAGGAGATTTGACATGCAGGAAGATGCTTCCGACTTCGTAAACAACTGACAATGGATCCGAAAGTAACTGTTGTAACACTGACATATAAAAAGTTCGGCCGGATATACGATACCCTGGGTTCTGTTCTGAAGCAGGACTATCCCCTGATCGAACTCATAATCTCGGATGACGGATCGGACAATTTCCCTTACGGGGAGATATCCGCATATCTTGAGGCTGAAGCCGGGGACAACATAAGCTACAGGATACTTGTGTCCGAGCGCAATCAAGGGACCGTTAGAAACATAAACAAGGCTTACAGAGAGGCAACCGGAAAGTATATCGTCAATCTCTCTGCTGACGACGTTTTCTGCGGACCGGATGTGATCCGGAGGATCGTCAGCGATATGGAAAGCAAAGGCTGCGAACTTCTGGCCACAAGACGCCGGCTGTGCTCCGAGGACGGACGTTTTCTCGGTTATCTGCCCGCAGATAAGAATCTCCGCAAAGTAGCAAGGCTCGATACCCCTTACCTTCAGCACAAGGCATTCATAACCGGTGAGTTTTTTGACATGGCCTCGGGCAGCGCCATATGCATCAGGAACGACACCATCAAAGCAATGGGATACTATGACGAAAGCTATATCCTTTGGGAAGACGGTCCCCTTTTCACGAGATTCACCAAAGACAGGCTCATCGCCACGGATTATGATCTGATAAGCACAGAATACGCTCTGGGCGGCGTGTCCAACAGCGGCACCAATCCTCTGATCACTGCGGACTACCGCCGCTACAACGCGACAGACCGCTGTGAAGACATTGAAAAATACGACCGCCTTACTCAGATGAGAGTAAGATATTTCAAAGCACGGGATGCTGCGGACACTCTTCCCAAACTCCTGCTGCTTTATCTGAAGAACCCTCTGGTGATGCTTGTGAAGATATGGTATAAGCTTACGGCGCACTGAAGCGAACACAGTGAGAGGACCGGCCTGCAGGCCGGTCCTCTCACTGTGTTCAATCTTATTCAAAACTGTTTACCGCGTCGATCACATAACTGATCTCTTCATCCGTCATCCCGTAATACATGGGAATACTCAGTTCCGTTCTGCTTATCTCTTCCGCGATCGGAAAAGATCCTTCAGGCAGTTTCAGGTCAGCATAGCAATCCTGCATATGCATGGGAATGGGATAATGCTTGTTAGTGCCTATCCCCTTCTCTTTGAGGAACTTCTCAAGCCTGTCTCTTTCCTTACATCTTACGGCAAAGATATGCCACACGGGGAGAGCATATTCCGGAACTGCCGGCAGAGCCACCGCATCGTTTCTGATCCCGGAAAGATACCATTCAGCTATCCTTCTCCTCTCTTCATTCATCCGGTCAAGATGCGGAAGCTTCGCCGAGAGGAACGCGGCCTGAAACTCGTCCAGCCTGCTGTTATGCCCCTTATATATATGATGATACTTATAGTCTGAGCCGTAATTGCCAAGCGCGCGGACTTTATCGCCGATCTCTCCGTTATCTGTCACCACGGCACCGGCATCGCCGAGCGCGCCGAGAT
>CACYDX010000045.1 GCA_902773255.1 Oscillospiraceae bacterium | reverse complement strand
TTTTATAAATATGTTGAGTCCACCAGCGTAACGTCCTATTCTCCTCGTGCCATTGAGAAGGCACTGCACTGTGCGATGATGGCTGTGATCCGTCACACCATCAAGCGGTATAATCCAAACAGCGGAGCTGCCCGGTTTGACAGAAATGATAAGGATATACAGGCAGTGATTGATTCCATCCAGAAGCGTGTTGAGGATATTGAACCCTGGCAGACAGACTATGCAAAGCAGTGGCTGGAATATTATCTTGATTGTTGGGAGGAAATGGAAGAAAGTCTGCCTGATAAGTTAGTGTTTGCGGATTATCATAATGAAGATGCCGCACTGTTCAGAAGCGGCGAAAATCAAAGCGGCTCCGATATCCCGACGATCCTGAATTCTGTCAGAAATGTCGAGCCTTCCGCCGATATATATTTTGTGAAAAGATAGGGGGAGCCGTTATGCCGAGACCGAGTTTCAGAAAAAAGTCTGAACCCAAGACCGATACTGTCATATCAAAATTCACTTCCGAAAAAATATCGGTGGGAAGTATCCGAAAAACGCAGCTTATCACCACCTTCGGCGTGGGGGCTATGGTCGATTTCAAGGACGATACCGTGATGATAGCTTCAACGGATGATTGGGATTATAATCCGAACGACCACGAAGAAGTGGAAAAAAGACAGCTCTTCAACGAGAATCTCTCGGTGATTACGGGAGCTGAGTATTTTCTGATGCCAAGAACCACACAAAGCGTTAACAGCTTTTCAAAGGGGAAAGACGTCCCTTCCTATATTTTCCCGGAAAAGCTTCACTGTTCCCGTTGCGGCAATATCTACCATATCAACGAGCTGGATATCCGTCAAAGACATAAATGTCCGAAATGCAAGAATGACCTGACAGCTTCCCGCTTTGTAGTCATGTGCAGGAACGGTCATATTGATGATTTTCCTTATGAGTGGTGGGTACATAACGGCAAGCCATGTCCATCAGGAAAAACAGCGCCAAGAATCAGGATGGCCAATGTCTATAACCGTACCGATATTGACAGTCTTATGCTGGAGTGTACCGAGTGTCACGCAAAAAGAGGCATGGTGCAGGTGTTCTCTTCCAAAGCGTTGGCGTCCTATCCCTGCACGTGTAAATATCCGCATTTTAAAAATCCCGATGCACGTGTTTCCTTTGGGTGCAGGGAGACAATGGTGACAAGGCTTCGTACTGCGTCAGGAGTATATTTCCCTGTGACAAGATCGGCGCTGCTGATCCCTCCGTGGAGCATGGCGGCAGTGAACTGTATCAAAAAGAATTATGACTTTATCAGCAATATGGATGAATCACGCATCCCATCGGCAGTCAGAGGGTATTTGCACGATGAGGAGCTGACAGATGAAGAGATCCTGCGCTCATACAGCGCCGTCAAAACTGCCATGTGTGAAAGAGGAAACAGAACGGAACGATCAGTCTGTGAGGATGAATATGCCGTTCTTTCCAAGGAAGAGAACGCCGATACCGGAAGGTTTTCGTCTTATACTGTTTCCGTACCGGAAAAGTACAGGAAGTATTTTGAACAGGTTGCAGTGGTAGACAGACTGAGCGTCACACAGGCACTGATCGGTTTTAGCCGTCTGGTTCGTGACGAAGCTGATCCCGCACCCCTTTCTCAATATCCGAAAAAATGGTATCCTGCGGTGGAGCTTACCGGTGAAGGAATATTTATCAGGTTTAACAAGGAAAAAGTCATTTTCTGGACCAAAGCCAACCGTTCAAGGTACAAGAGGATGAGAAAAGCACTGAAGGAAATCAGGTTCGGATTTGATGATTTTTCAGAGACGTATGTTTTGCTGCATACGTTTGCCCATTTGTTTATCAGAGAGATCTCCAATATATGCGGCTATAGCGCCGCCTCTATCAGAGAAAAGATATACTGTGAGACAGACGATATTTCAGACGAAGTAAAGATGTGCGGTGTGCTTGTCTATGTATCCTCCTCAGACAGCGATTGCAGTCTGGGCGGTCTCGTCAGTATTGCACACAATGAAGAAGTGCTGGAAAGTATCCTTGACAGTATGTTGGAGCGTGCCTCCTGGTGCAGCGGCGACCCTCTTTGCATCACATCCAAAAAGCAGGGATACAGGAACCTGAATTACTCCGCCTGCCACGACTGTACACTTCTTCCGGAAACATCCTGTGAAAGATTCAACTGCTTTTTGGACAGGGCTTCCATTGTCGGGATGACGGATAATCCGGATCTGGGATTCTTTAAATGAGAGTAATGTATAGGGAGGACCAAAAATGAAGATGAATGGTGTACGCAAGGGCGGACAGACAGTAACGATACTGGATGACTTTACGATCTTCCTTGAGGACGGCATGTGTTATGATGTTGACCCTTATTCTGATGACAGGCTGTTTGTATTATTTCGTCCTAAGACAAAGCCGAAGGGATATCAGGAAGGATCGTTCGACGTTCCTGATGATACCTTGGGAACTGTTATAAAATTCAGAAAAAAAGGTGAAATGGAGCTTGAGAGTGACAGTGTGGATATCGCTCCTGAATTTCCGGAAGCCATAAAAAGAATTTCTGAAAATGTCCCCAGTTTATCTGTTGGCTCGCTCTTCGGCCTGGAAACAGAACAGGAAGAATATGAGCGTAAGTATAAGATCGTCAAAAACGACCCTTTTCTTAAAATCGGTTATTTCAGGACGCTGACTTACGGAAATATAACATACAATGTAGTAATGGTTACCAGTCGCTATTATATGACTGCTATCGATATTTCTGCTATAGACGATGATAATGATAAAACGGAGCGTTTCCTCGAAAAGCTCTTTTCCAGTATTAAGGTTATCAATGTAAAAAAATATGAAACAAAAAAGCCATTGCCCGTTTTTACTCCTCCTTCATACAGCCGGCATCAAAAGGTTAAGATCGGAGGGTTTTTCGTTACGCTGCCCGACGGATATGAATATGTTTCATCCGACCATATTCCGGCAGATGACCCGAAATCAGAAGGTCTTTTGAACGATTATCTGATGGTGGCTGCACCAAAAGACTGTAAAGGCGGGCTGAGAAAATACAATGACGCTATGTTCGGTTTGAATATCACTAAACCGGAGCCCAATGCGCTGAATTGGGATTTGGCCGAAAGCGGCCTAAAAGGGAACCGGAATGCAGCAATAGATGTGGGCGGCATTGAATGCAAGATCGTCAAGCATGACAAAAGATTTATTGCGGGCTACAGCTATTCCAAGGAAGCACAGAACGATGATGAACCCTATTGGATCAGCTATGCCATTATCGTTTTGAATGATCATTTCAGATTCGTTGGTAACTTGTATATCAATGCTCAGAAAACAACAAAATCGATCTATGAAAAGGCTGTCAAGGATTTCTGCAGCGGCATAGGACCTGATGCGGAAGGTTTGCGTGAGTATCAGAAAAGTATCTACGGAAAATTGGGCAGTCTGCTTGCGGAAAACGGAAAGCTCGATGGTATCC
>CACYDX010000044.1 GCA_902773255.1 Oscillospiraceae bacterium | reverse complement strand
TTCGCAGGAGACGATAACCGGCAGCTCCGGTCTCATCTCCGTAAAGGCAAAGAAAAAGACTGCCGATGAGAGCGCTCTTGCCGTTTTGAAATTTGAGAACGACCTCAGCGAGGATTTCTTCTATGTCATTGTAATTGTAAAATAGGACATATAAAAAACAGGCTCCCGCCTTAATAGCGGGAGCCTGTGCATTTATCGGGATAATATCAGAATGAGGTGAGCTTCGCCCATTCCTGCCAGGTGATGTCATTGTAATAGGGCCATGCGTTGAGCCGCTTCCAGCCGTCGAGATTGGGGTAGGGAATGGTGATCTCGCCTGTGGCGCACCATTCGCAGCCTCTTGTAAGGATACCGCAGTAGTTCGGGCGGCGGAGAGTATCGGGCCCGTGACCCATGGAGATGCCCATCACGCGGCCTTTTCCGTAGTTGTGTACCCAGATTACGGGGACATCCTTACCGATCCCGGGCAGGGAGGCCACGTCCAGATTCTCGTAAAACGGGCGTACGTGCACCTGCATCAGTTCGGGATCGTAATCCGCCGGAGAGTCGTCTATCGTGGCGAGCACTGTTACATTCGGATCCACCTGCTTTGCGTTGACGAAGAAGTCCTCCTGAACGGTCATCCACTTCTTCGCGCATCCTTCCACGATCGGATGAGAGCCTTTAACCGGCCTTACGATCACTTCGAGTTTCGGGTTCTTGCGAACGCCGTCTTCCATGTTATAGTCAAAACCGACAAGTTTCCTGAACTCATCAGGGTATTCCCAGTTCTGCGGGTTGAACATGGAGGAATGATACACCACTGCACCGCCGCCGTTGGCGACGAAGTCATAAACGGCTTTCTCGGCTGTCTTGCCCCAGCTGATGAACGGGGTC
Source organism: Oscillospiraceae bacterium (assembly GCA_902773255.1). GTDB lineage: Bacteria > Bacillota > Clostridia > Oscillospirales > Oscillospiraceae > Limivicinus. Next base: position 3,178 of record CACYDX010000044.1, on the reverse strand, counting down.
TCGACGCTCTCCTTGCCGTCGTAGTTTATGAAGAGGAGATCGTAGCCTTCAAGAGTCTCGGCCGTGCAGCCTTTGAATTCCTCCGTGATCTTCACGGAGAAACGGCCGGTCGACTCGAGAAGGAAACGGATCATCGGATTCATTTTCGGATCATGTTCACTGGTGACGATACCTGTTATGAGAAGTACTCTGATCTTTTCGCTCATACTTATGAACTCCTTTTTATAATGATGTGTTTAAATAAAAAAGATCATAAAAGATATAACACTATATATCAAAAATATCATAAAAAGTAAGTGCTTTCAAACACTTCCGGTAACACTTAATAAATTTGTTAAAAAACTACAAATTATCGGATAAAACTTGTATGTATTGACAAATCGAAAATGGCTCAACCCAAAAAGATTGACTTTAAACCCGCGAATTGAGATAATTAACCATATAAAAGAAATAGGGTTATTGCGCCTGTTTTTATCTTGTTTATATGGGCGCCTATGCCTGTTATGCCGCTTTTTCCTGCCTGATCAGCAGGCAGTTAAAAGAATAAAAACATGGCCGTGAAATCGGTCAAAAAAAGAAAGGAAAACACAGAATGAAAAAGTTCCTCGCACTCCTCATCGCGCTGACGATGGTGTTTGCACTCTGCGCCTGCGGACAGCAGCAGGCTGCTCCGGCAGCTACCGGTACCGAAGGAACAGAGCCTGCGGGCCAGACCACAGTTGAATTCGGTCAGGATGCACAGGCCGCAAATGCCAACGCCACTGTCACCGAGAAGCCGGACCACATCCAGCCGGGTACCGAGTTCTCCTACTGGACCAACTACGACGTTCCCCTCTATTGCCCCTGGATCGACAACCGCGCTTCAGCTTTCCTCTGGCAGGTCTATGATAACCTCGTTCTCCGCTACCACAGCGATATCACAGACCTCCGTCCCTGCCTCGCGGAATCCTGGGATGTTTCCGACGACTACACGCTCTATACCTTCCATATCCGTCAGGATGCATATTTCTCCGATGGTGAGCAGGTAACAGCGCATGCATTCGTCAATACCTGGGACAAGGCCACCAGCGAGTATCAGGCCCGTTACTTCAACGTGGTCGAGTACTACAAAGCCCTTGATGACTTCACGCTTGAGATCCAGCTGAAGGCTCCGAACGCCGCCTTCATGAACGACCTCGTCTGCCAGCCCCACTGCGGCCCTGTCTCCCCGAAAGCCCTTGACCAGTTCGGCGCTGAAGACAATCGCTCTGCAGTCGGCTGCGGCCCCTATGTAGTTGAAAGCTACACCCCGGGCGAAGGCTTCGTCCTCAAGGCCAACACCAACTACTACAATGAGCTCAAGCAGCCCTCCATCGAGACCGTCAAAATGGTTCTGATTCCTGAAGAGAACACCGCTCTTCTCGCACTCCAGAACAATGAACTCGACTGCATGAACTTCGTCAACATTCAGACTTACGAAGTTCTTGACGCAGCCGGATGGAACATCCTCCGCATCAAAGACCGCTGCAACCCCTTCTGGGTCAACCCCTCTGTCAACCCGATTTTCGAGAATGATGCAGTTCGCGCAGCCCTCTGCCACATGATCGACTGGAACGAAGTCAACGAGCTTGCCTACAACGGCCTCTACGGCGTTCCCAACAGCCTCTATGATGGCCAGGGCGGCTATCCCTATGGTGATGACTACAGCTACGATCCCGAGCTCGGTCTCCAGATCCTTGCCGATGCCGGCATCAAACCCGAAGATGTCAAGTTCACCATGCTTGCAGACCCCGACTTCACCACCATCGAGACTGTTCTTGTCCAGATGTTCAATGACCTCGGTCTTGTGAACGTCGGCTTTGAGACCCTTGACGGCGCTACCTGCTACGGCATGCTCAAGGGCGGCACCTATGAAGTATTCCCCTGCCACAACGGCTATTCCGAAGAGTCCTGCCTCACTCCTTACACCATGGGTCTTGCCGGATCCGATATCCCGGGCACCGGTGCACAGCCTGTTGTCTTCCTGAAGTGGATGGACGAGGAAGCCTTCCATGAGGCCGAAGAGTACTACAATGCTGCGGTTGTTGCTCCCACCTATGAGGAGTATGTTGAGAATGTCTCCAACATCACCCGTATCTGCCAGGAGCAGCATGCTGCATTCGGCGGCCTCTGTGTCACCCGTTTCTACGCTGTCAACAATGAGATCAGCGGCGTGTACCCGAGTCAGATCGGCGGCTATGTCGAGTTCTGCTACATGTACTCCAACGTCGGCTGATAGAAGCCACAGATACTTACAGCATAAATACACATTAGCATAACAGTTTAAACAAACTACAGCATATACTTCAGCTTATACCTTTTGTGCGGAGCGGCGCTCTACCGCCGCTCCGCTTTCCCCCTAAGAAAAATAGACCGGAAAAACCGGGTAATCGACCCGGCGGAGGTAAGAAATGCTAAGATATACGATCAAGCGCATATTACTTATGCCAATCCTGCTGCTGATAGTGGCACTTCTGATATATCTTTTGCTGAACCTGAATAATGCCGATCCGCTGCAGAACATGCTGCCACAGGAATATACACAGGAGCAGTATGATGCTCTGGCAGCAAAATACGGCTTGGATAAACCGATACTGGTTCAGTATTTCAATTGGATAAAAGGGATACTGCATGGCGATCTGGGAATCTCATATAAAACGAGAGGTCCGGTGGGCGACGACGTGTTCTATCGTATTCCGATAAGTCTTAAAGTCGCCCTTATAACAACGGCTATAATGCTTTTGATTGGCTTGCCCGTCGGAGTTATGTGCGCTGTCAAGCAGTACACGGCTTTCGACGATATAACGAACGTTGTTTCGAAGTTCCTCGGTGCAGTACCGAGTTTCTGGCTCGGCCTTATGCTTATGATATGGTTCTCAGTCGGTCTTGGCTGGTTCCCGACCTACGGTATTAAAGATGGTGCCAAGAGCTATGTGCTCCCGATCTTCACTCTTCTGCTCCCGTTCCTGGCACAGTTCATCCGTCAGGTCCGCTCCGCAATGCTCGACTGCATTCGTCAGGATTATGTACGTACCGCACGTGCAAAAGGTGCAACTGAGCGACGTGTTATTTTCCACGAGGCTCTGAAGAATGCCATGCTTCCGATCATCACGTTTGCAGGTGGCTGCTTCGCTTCCATGATAGGCGGCGCCGTCACGGT
>CACYDX010000043.1 GCA_902773255.1 Oscillospiraceae bacterium | reverse complement strand
GATCTCCCATCCGCCTATGCCGAGGTTATCCTCATAGAATTTGACCATCCTGTCCAGATCCTCGACGAGAAGACCTATCTGAAGGAGTTTTTTGATTTTGATAGCCATTGATATAACACCTCATAAATAAAGAATTTGATATATGCCGCGGAAAAAGTTAACCGGTATAAGTATTATACAGTATAAAGCATTACCAGTAAATGGGCTTGAGAACATTATGTATGTAGTAGGCATCCAGCGCCATGGAGGCAAGAAGATCGGGGGTTCCGTCGTCCTCTATGGAGACCCAGCCCTTGAACTCATATTTCTTCATGAGCTCCCAGAGACCCGGGAAGTCGAGAATGCCTTCGCCGGGCTCCCAGAACCAGCGGTGACCGTCTTCCTGGATCTCTACATTTGCACTGTAGCGTATGCTGTCCGGGAGCTGCGGATCAGCGGTGTCCTTCAGATGGAAGCCGCACATCCTCTCGTGATAGTCATCATAGAACTTGAGCAGATCTTCTCCAATGATCGAGATCTGCGCCGTGTCGAGATAATACCAGGTGTAGCGGGGATCGGTGATCTCGAGGAGATAGTGGTGGTTGTCCTTGTTTATCGAGCAGAAAAACTCATTGTGAATACCGAGTCTGACGCCATGGTCAACAGCATATTCGCCGATAGCGTCGAGGACCTTGCCCACGTTCCTCACTTCTTCCAATGAGAGCGGGTGGCCGACGCTGGCATAGTCATTGTTGGGGCAGGTGCCCATGGTCTCGCCGCCGAATTTGGCGATGAGGTCAACGGCGTTTTTCCCGGCCTGGACCTGGGCATCAAAATTCTCTGCAATGTGGGCATCGGATACGCCGTGGAACATGCCGCTGACTGCCAGACCGTGATCTGCCGCAAAGTCTCTGAAGTTCTCCGGTGTGCCGAACAGGGCCATCATTTCGTGCATATCCCACGGGGCAAGCTCTATGCCGTCATAGCCGAGTGCCTTGTGATACCGGAGGATGCGGTCCCAGTCCTGGAAGTATACCAGATTGGACCGGTCCTCATAGTAGTAGTCGCGGAAATTGTCTATCTGCTTATACGGTATGGTCTTCCAGTGGTTCATATGTGAAAGCTTTATATTTGCCATAACTTCTCCATTCTGCCGTAAAGGCCTTTATTTTGATTCGGACGGAACTCTTATTCCGGAAGCTTCGTGTTGATATAGTAACGGGCGCGGAGGATGGAACGGTATACGTCGTAGGAGTCTCTGGTGGTGACTATGATGTGGCCCGCAAAGCCTGCTTCCTTCAAAGCCGCTTCTATCTTCGGGAAGTTGACGTCTCCGTCGCCGAGGTCGCGGTATACCTTGGTGGCCTTTACAGAGGGGAACGCGGGATTCATCTGCCTGTAGCATTCCTGATCGTCCTCAAAGGCGGTGTCGGAATAGTGGACCACTCCGACGAGCTCCGGATTGTCCTTTATGAGGCATGCGGGGCAGCAGCCTGCTATCTTCAGCTCGGCCGTGTCGATATCCAGATATACTTTCTCTTTAAGTCCCTTTACGAAATCAACGATCTTGTCTCCGCGGAGGAGTCCGTAGAATTCGTTCTTCAGACAGAACCTGACGCCCTTGCCGTTTGCATAGGCGGCGAGCTTCTCCACGGCGGCGGCGGTGCCCTTCAGCACTTCCTCCGCGCCTTTTTCAAATTCTGCGCCGTATGCCGCCTCTATCTCGCCGATCTTCGGCGTGGCAGACATGGTGATATAGTCGCCGCCTATATCGGCAACATAGTCCACAGCGCCCCTTCCGAAGAAGTCGAGGGCGCCGAAATAGCCCTCGAGGCTCACAGCGCCGTTCGAATCGGGGCTGGAGCCGGAGAAGAACATGCCGGGCATGTAGTGCACGCCGACGAGTCTGTCGATGCCGCAGCTGTTGAGGAACTTGAGGTAGTTCTGAGCCGTGCCGTATTTGTTCAGAACGTTCGGATAAACGAGGGGAACGCCTGTCCTGCCGCCGAAGGCCCACTGGGGATCATACTGGGTCTCGATCTCGGTAAATCCGCCGGCTGATACCAGCGTATAGATCTCATCCCAGTAATACTTGCACTCCCTGCGGTTGCGGTTCGGCTGCTGGTTATGCGTATCCACGATTTCCATGCTGATGCCGTGTTTCATAATTGTGCTCCTTTTATGAGTATTATTGTTGTACTTAACTGCTTATATAAATAGAATAATCTAAATCAAATGGTTAGTCAATGCCTTCAGAGAGTTTTTTCCATATTTATGACAATATAAAAAATATGTTGATATTTTATGAAAAACAGGTTAAAGTATAATTAGTGAAGAATCGCTTGTAAACACTTCAAATCAATTAAGGAAAAGGAGTAAAAATATGCAGGTATTAGCAGTTTCTTTCGGCCGCGAAGGCGGCAATTGCGATATTCTTGCCAAGAAGGCGCTTCTCGGGGCCAATGCCGCCGGATGCGACGTCCGCTTCATCAATACCAACAACCTTATTATTGAACGCTGCACCAACTGCACCGCATGCGACAAAGTGTTTGATAAAGGCGCGGATGCAAAGCTCTGCCAGAGACCGGACGATTTCAGATTTGTGCGTGATGCCATCATGGATGCCGACGGCTGTATCTTTGTAGCGCCTGTATATTCCGTTGGTGTGACCGGCCAGTACAAGAACCTTCTCGACCGCATGGGTGCTTCTCATGACAGAGCCGCCATGATGGCCGCCGATAAGCAGCGCAAAGAGGCGGGGCTGCCCGGCGTCGATCCCAGGCTTTTCAAGGACCGCCCTGTAGCATATATCCCTGTTGGCGGCGCACGCACTCCCGGATGGACAGCCATGGGTCTGCCGATGATGCATCTGCTCGGCG
>CACYDX010000042.1 GCA_902773255.1 Oscillospiraceae bacterium | reverse complement strand
AAGCATGCTCGAACCGCCTGTAACTATCCAGCAGGCGAGAATTGCTGCAGTGAACGCACCCGTGTAGACATTGCCTGTACGGCGGTATGTGTAGGTGCCGATAATGCTGTAAATAATGATCTGAGGCACAAACAGTATCAGCAGGGACATGAAGGGTCCGCCAAAGGTGAAGCCGAACAGGAGATCCGCACCGGGACCTATCCCTGCGAAAAAAGGAATATACTCGAGCAGGACTATGAATATGGCTCCGCCGGTGAGCATAAGCATATTCGGAAGCCATGAGCCGAGAAAAGCAAAGAAGCCTTTCTTATAGACTGCCCTTCTGCGCGAATAAGCGATGGCGTTGCTGTAACTGAGCAGGAAGAAGAGAAGATATACAATGATATATACACCGAACTGGACGATCCTTTGACCGGTGAAAGGTTTGAAGAAGGGCCATATGAAGCGGAAATCAAGCTTGAAGAAAAGCGTGAACAGGGAAGTCAGGATATAGAGCATGCCGGCCATGCATATCGCAAGCAGCAGAGAACTGAACAGTGCACCCCAGGAGACATGGTCGGGATCGAGGTCTGAACCAAGGCCGCGGTTATACAGGCTTGCGTCCAACCCTTTCTTTTTTTCTGACGATCTCTGTACTATGGCCATGATGATCATGATGATTATCAGAAGCCCGAAATAGGAAAGAAATCCGTTTCCGACGGTCATTCGGAATATGCCTTCCGGAAGCGGCAGGAGTCCGTGCCCGAGCTGTGTCATGAACGGGTAGGTCAGTCCTGCAAGGAGCATGGTTATCAGCGCGCCTTTCCACCAGTTACCGGCAGATTTAACACTTTCTTCCGGAGGCAGAGGCATCGATGCTTTATTGAATACCGGCAGACACAGCAGGATCTCCATAAGAGGAAGCATGGCCGCTAATGCAAGCAGCATCGACGCCAGCACAAGATATTCCTTGATCATGGCGACCTGATCGTAGGGATCGAACTGCAGATCCGTGCCGAATGAGGAAGCAAACCAGTCAAGTGCGACAGCGAGTCCCTGCTTGTTATGGGTAGTCAGACGGTGATTAGTGATCAAAAGCTCCATTCTGCGTGCACTGCCGTCGTCAAAGCTGCCGAAGGTTCTGTTCCAGGCTGCATGAGCAGCATCGGTACCGAGGAATTCGGTACGCATATCGGAACGAAGCAGGCTGTCGTCCACGTTCATTGTATAGTCTCTGAAATAGCTGAACTCATCGTACTTTGCCTGCAGCAGGAGCACATTGTTGAAATGTATCGAGGGATCGTAGACACTTTTTCTGAACAGTTCACCACACTGGAGGACCGTGGCCCTGGGTTCGATAGCTGTTCCGGAATAAGCTGCTGCTACCGACCAGGATGATCACGTTCCCATCGAATGACCGCTTACAGCCATTTTGGAACTGTCTACGAAATCATAGTCTGCAAGAAAAGCATAAGCCAAAACGCCCCCCGGCGGAACTGTCAGTGATCTCGCTGCCGTCGCTGCCTTTGCTGTAACGGTCATTGAAGAAGCTGAGATTAGAGAAGTTCATCATCAGCTTGTACCGGTCCTGCCCGTTGATCTGCACATACGTGCCATCTGCCTCACTGTCATTCCCGTAGTTGACAGTCACCTTGTGATCAACAAAACCGCGCTTTATCAAACCGATATCCGTGCTGCCGTGGCCGTATTCGTCCAGAGCCATAACGACTATTCCGCGCCTTGCAAGTTCTATGGAGTAAGCGGCGCAGGTCTCGCTGTCGTTTTGATAGCCGTGGAGAAGAAGGACTGCCGGCGCAGGTGATGCGGCGGTTGCAGAGTCGGGAACGTAAAGCTTAAATGAAAGTCTGCCGAGATCAGTATCGATATACTCCCTGCGAATGCTGACATTTCCCTTGTCCGTCTGTATGATGTTAGCAAAAACCATGCAAAGTATTATGAGAACAAGAAATGCCGCAAGGATTGCAGCATACTTTTTGTTCTGTCCGGTAGACATGTGTTTTCCCTCCTGATCTGATTATTTAATACAATTCTAAGGATATTCTATATTCTTTAGCGTTTGTTTGCAATTATTCCCGTGACTCTCATGTGAACAAAAACTCGGATTGAAATTCATTGAATATGACGAAAAAAGCTCCAGATTAAACAGGAGCTTTGTTTTTTGATCATTATGAAGTGAGTTTTTCGGCTGCAGAAATGAGATTCCTTGCGAGGAATGATCCGGCTATCACACCGATGCCGCCGGGAACCGGAGTTATTGCGGACACTGTTTTGCTGACCTCCTCAAAAGCTACGTCACCGTTCAGTATCCCGTCCGGACCTGCAGTGATGCCGACATCTATAACTGTCAAACCGGGACTGACATGATCTGCTGTTATAAGTCCGGGAGATCCTGCAGCAGATATGATGATGTCGCTGTTTCTGCATTCGGCAGCAAGATCAGGGGTAGCTGAATGGCAGATGGTGACTGTAGCATCCCTGGCAAGGAGCAGCATCGCAAGGGGTCTTCCTACAACAAGGCTTCGTCCCACTACGCATACCTTTTTTCCGCTTATTTGAATACCGTAATAATCAAGCAGGGCGATACATGAACCCGGTGCACATGGGGAAAAGCCGGACTCCCCGAGAAAGACAGCTGATATGGAATCACCTGTGACTCCGTCAACATCCTTCATGGGGGTGATGTGTGAGCAGATAAGCCTGCTGTTGATATGTTTCGGGAGAGGAAGAAGAACGATGCAGCCGTGAATGTTCGGATCGGTATTGATTCTCTCAACAGCGGCAAGCAGATTCGGCTCGCTTATGTCCTCTTCAAAGGATAAGCATTGTACATCGATGCCGAGCTTAGCCATACGACGCACAGCTGTTCTCTCGTAGGCAGTCTGACTGCTGTTGTTTCCCACCCTGATTATCGCCAGAGCAGGATAAACACCTTTCTCATTCAATCTGAGAACACGGTTATATATGTTATCAGAGATAGCCTCCGCAACAGGTTTTCCGTAAAGGATCCGCGCCATCAGTTTACCTCCGGAAAAACTTATTTGTGACGAATGATATCACCCTGTCGTTAACTGAAGATATCTCTGCTACCATCTTTTGAGTCTCATCCTCAATACGATCAGCATCAGAAGTGCCCTTAATCATGTTCGTATTGGAGAATATGGTGACAGCTGCGCATTTTGCAGCAGCGACAGACAGGTAAGCCGCACAGCAGACGTCAGGCAGTATCGAGGGACTGCACTTTTCCGTAACGGCCTCAAGAACAGTGCTTATCTCTGATGCGCAGCGCAGGATGTCCTCCGGGACACTGCAGGCGTAAAGAACGGCTGCTTGCCGTATCTGTGAATAGCCGTCGGTGTCCTTGGGTAGCTTATAGACTTTTAGGAGCGGTTCGAAGGCTTCGGCGTCACGGTCTATTAGAGCGATTAGACGCGTGTTCAGCTCTTTGAGCGCTTCTGAGGCAGCCGTAAGCTCACCTCGGAAAGCAGTGAAACGCGGGTTGTTTGCAGTAAGTGAGACAGCCATGCTCAAAAGAGCGGAAGACAGTGCAGCTGATAGAGAGGCAGCCGCACCGCCTCCCGGAGCATAAACAGGGTTAGCCAGATCGGATATGAAAGCGTTGATTGACAGATCTCCGGAAGACATGATGCCATTCACTCCTTTCGTACTTTCTCACGCAGGAATCGTTCCGCTTTTTCGTATATGCTTTCCGGTTCCTCGCCGACGAAAAACCGGCCGTCTTCATATAGGACTCTGCCATTTACCATTGTCAGGCGTATATTCTCCTTTGAGCCGGAATATACAATATTTACAGGTATATTGTTCATCGGTCTCATGTTTGGCCGGTTCAAATTGATAACAGTCAGATCGGCCTTCATGCCTTCTGCTATATTAACGCAGTCATCCAGTCCCATGCACAGAGCGCCGTTGACACAGGCCATCCTGAGTACGTCAGCAGCGGGACAGGCAGTGGGCTCGTTTAGCAAATACTTCTGAAGTGAGGTCGCCAGATACATCTCCCTGAACATATCAAGAGCGTTGTTGCTTGCCGCACTGTCTGTACCAATTGCGATCTTTATACCCGCGGAAGCCATTCTGGATACAGGAGCTATGCCGCTCGAGAGCTTCAGATTGGAAGAGGGACAGGTGACGGCGTACAGGCCTTTGTCGGCGAACAGCGAGATGTCTTCATCAGTCATCCATACGCAGTGATATCCTCCGCCCCCGTATCGGAAGAAACCTATGCTGTCGAGAAAGCGGGGAGGAGTCATGCCGTAACGTCCGATACAGCCCATGACTTCGCCTTTTGTTTCGCATAGGTGTGTCCAGCATGGTTCACGGTATTTTTCAGCAAGAGATACCATGTATTTAAGCCTTTCAAGGCCGGTGGTGTATTCGGCATGGATACCGAGCCGGTATGACACAAGACCTCCGAAACCGTTGAGCTTCAGGTAATCCCGCTCTATATCCTCCGGATCCTTGTCGAAATCGTTCATCCCCGAGCTGATTACTGCCCTGAAACCGCTGTCGACGCAGGCGTGTGCGAAAGCTTCTGAATGGTTATACATATCAAATACGGCGGTCGTCCCGGAGGAAAGATACTCAAGTATACTGAGCTTTGTGAGATCATATACTGCATCATCGTCGAGTTTGGCCTCATTAGGCCAGCATGATTCCCTGAGCCAGCGATCAAGCGGGAGATCATCGGCAAGAGAGCGAAGGAAAGTCATCGGACTGTGGGTATGTGCATTCTTGAAGCCGGGCATGAGAAGAGCACCGTTCAGATCGATCTCCCGGTCAAAAAGGATGCATTCACCGGTCTTTGCAGGCCCTACATATACTATTTTTTTTCCGGAAACATGCACCTCATCATTACTTATTCTGATTCCGTTTTTGTCAAAAAGAAGTGTCTTCCCGTTAAAAAATCTGATCATTTCTGTTCTCCGCACATATTGCTGTATATTTATTAATTTTATCACGCGGCGAGTATAATATCAAACGGTTTTGCTTAGCTTGCGATTTTGAACGGCGTCCGATTTGGATTGCATTTTACCGCAAGGTAGTGTATACTGTAAAAACCGAAAAGTTATGTAAATCAATTCAGATACCGACCCCATCCCGGCGTGAGGCTTGATATATATGGATAAAAACGAAAAGACAAAGAGCCAGAACTACTTCTATGGCGCCGCCATTCTTACTGCCGGCGTCATAATAATGAAGATACTCGGCGCTCTTTATAAGATACCGGTAGCAAACATTATTGGTGATGACGGATATTCGATGTTCATATCCACCTATAATGTTTATAATGTTTTTCTTACCCTATCCACCGCCGGTCTCCCGGTGGCCCTTTCGCGCCTGATTTCCGAGGCAAACGCAGAAAACCGTCCCATGCAGGCGAGAGCAACTTTCCGCGTTGCTATGAAAACGTTTGTGGTAGTAGGCGTTTTCTGTTCACTTATTATGCTCCTGTTTCCCGGACTGATAGCAGGCCGCATTCTGCATAATCCCGATGCTGCTGCAAGCATAAGGGTGATGGCTCCGTCAGTCCTGCTGGTGTGTCTGGTTTCAGGATACAGAGGCTACTGTCAGGGCTTCGGGAATATGATACCAACTACCATAGGTCAGGTGCTCGAGGTGCTGGCAAAGGTAATAATCGGGCTTGTGCTTGCTGCTGTTATAATGAAATCCGGAGGCAGCAAGTCGGCAGGTTCTGCCGGCGCTATATTCGGTGTGACTGCCGGTTCAGCCGTAGCGCTTATCTTTATGATGATATACAAAAGGGTATATTATAAAGATAAGCCGCTCGATGAACTGGACATACCTGACAGTGATGCAAGGATACTCAGAAGGTTTCTGAGAATAGGTATTCCGATAGCTCTCGGTGCTTCAGCCCTCTCAATAATCAACCTTGTGGATTCCGGCATCTGCATGGCAAGACTCCAGTCAGGGGCTGGCTTCGCTCTTCGTGATGCACAGAAGCTTTACGGTGTTTACGGCGAAGCACAGACGCTCTATAATCTTCCGGCCGCTTTCATCACTCCGCTAACAATTTCTGTTGTACCTGCAATCGCCGCAGCGAATGTTCGCGGAGAAAACGATAAGGCTACAAAGATATCCGAAGATTCAATGAGGATAGCGGCGACGATCTGCCTTCCTATGGGATTAGGGCTCGCGGTGCTTTCAACTCCGATAATGCGCGTTATCTACCGCGGCAGCCACGATTCAGGGCCGGTACTCCTGGCGATACTTGGCGTGACCTCATTCTTCGTTTGCATGGTTCTCATGGAGAATGCGATCCTTCAGGCATCAGGTCGTGAAAAATACACCATGATAACACTGGTAACCGGCGGAGTTATTAAGATAAGCGTCAACTGGTTCCTTGTTGCAAATCCAGGCATAAACATTTACGGTGCCGCCCTCGGCTCCCTTATAAGCTATGTTGTGATGGCCATAATGAACTATGTTTTCATGTGCTATGCTCTGGATAAGAACCCAAAAGTCTTCAATATCCTGAAGGGCCCTGTGGTGGCCAGTGCCGCAATGGGCGTGATCGCCTGGCTGCTGTACTTCATCATATCCAGATTGATGGGTGAAATGTCCTGGTCTCACTATCTTGTTTCGATGATACCTTCAATGATCATAGGGGTGATCGCCTATGTGATCGCAGCGATCAAGCTAAAGGCAATTACCGCGGAGGATATGGATCTCATTCCGAAGGGAGAAAAAATTTCAAAACTGTTACATTTGCGCTGAATTGACACAAAAAGCAGAAAAAATTGCAGATTTTTGACTGAAAAAAGTAAAATAATACTTGATTATCCAATTGGGATATGATAAATTCCAATACGACGTTTGACTGAGTCAATTGTCTTATATATCAGGACACCTTTCGGATATAGGGTGGACTGATATTCGGCTCATGCCGATAACTAATTAGGAGGAATAACATGAACAAATCCGAACTCGTAGCTGCTGTTGCAGCAAAAGCCGGTCTTTCCAAGAAAGACAGCGAGAAGGCAGTCAACGCTGCTTTCGATGCAATTACCGATGCTCTCGTTAAGGGCGACAAGGTCCAGCTCGTTGGTTTTGGCTCCTTCGAGACCAAAGGCCGCAATGCTCGCGTTGGCCGCAACCCCAGAACCAAGGAAGAGATCAGCATCCCCGCAACCCGCGTTGCCGCTTTCAAGGCCGGCAAGGCTCTCAAGGATGCAGTTGCAAAGTAATTTCTT
>CACYDX010000041.1 GCA_902773255.1 Oscillospiraceae bacterium | reverse complement strand
TCAAATAGGACCGGGCGAACGACTGGTCATTTTTTCTGAAGAAAACTTTCCGATAAAGGATGATTCCAAACTCTGTCTGATAGACCCCGACGGAAGGATCATCTCGGAGGCAGTCATACCGGTTTTGGAAAAAGATGTCTCATTGGAACTCAATGATGAAGGAACGTATGATACGTCTCTGTATCCAACACCGGGCTATGATAACAGCAGAGCCGGATACTGTGAATATCAGGAATCTCTGATTCCCTGCGGAGAGCTGATCATAAGCGAGGTGGTGGTTTATAACACTTCCACATCTTTGCGGAATGGGGCTCCGCCTACCCGTGTTGACTGGGTCGAGATAAAGAATATTTCCGGGAATAATGTGAATATCTCAGCATTTTGCCTTTCCGACAAGACGTCGGAACTCGAAAAATACCGTTTTCCCCAAAAAGAGCTCAAGCCCGGGGAGTATTACACTGTGCATTGTGTGACCCCGGATGGTACGAGAAACTCGAGCGGAATCAATATTGCCCCCTTCAGTCTGAATGCAGAGAATGAGACGCTCTTCCTGTCAAAAGATGGTGAGATCGCAGACTGCATCTCGCTTAAGGATATACCGTACGGATGCAGCTTTGGGCGTATGGATGACAAAGCCGGTTTTTTCTATTTTGATGATCCTACTTACGGAAAGCCGAATTCTCATGGCTTCCGATATGTTACTGAAAGCCCGACGGCAAGTGTTCCGGGGGGCCGGTATTCCGGGGATGAGAAGCTGATCGTGAAGCTTGAAGGATCAGGCACCATATATTACACGTTGGACAGTTCTGAGCCGACCACCGGATCAGATGTATATTCTGCCCCGATCGAAATCAGCAAAACGACGGTTTTAAGAGTCTGTGCATGTGATGATGGTCAGCTCAAAAGCAGGTCGGTCACGTATAATTATCTGATTAATACTGAACATACACTTCCCGTTGTCTGCATAAACTCAAATGTTACGAAAGAGTTTGGCGGTATTTATGCTAAATTGGATAAAACTACTGAGATCGTCGGAAATATCTCCTATTACGACTCAAACGGAAGTTTTTCTGAAAACTGCACCATATCTATGAACGGTGGCACATCGCTGGCGCTTCACAAGAAATCTATGATAGTAAGGTTCAGAGGAGCGTGTGGCTGTTCAATGCTGGAGTATCCGCTGTTTGACGAGGGTGTAAACGAATTCAATGCTCTTGTTCTGAGGGTGGGCCAGGATTATTATAATGCTGTTGTCCGCAATGAGCTGTGCCAGACGATGGCAAGGCAGTTTTCGGATGATCTTCTGACGCAGCGCGGAAAGTGGTGCGTTCTGTATGTTAACGGCGAGTATTACGGCGTTTACGCACTTAAGGAAAACGATAACGCATATCTTTATTCTCACCGCTACGGTGTAAGCAAGGACAGCGTAACGGTCGAGAAGGCGAATGTGAAGGCCGGTTCACATATTTATGAGGCACTGACCTTTATAAGCAATTATAATATGTCTGATTCTGTTAACTACAGCAAAGCCTGTGAGATGGTGGATATGAACAGCATGGCGGACTGGATCATTGCGGAAGGATACAGCGCCAATCCCGACCTTGTAAACGGCAATCTGAAATATGCCTTTTCAACGGAGGATGACGGAAAGATCAGACTGATCTATTATGATCTGGACACATCTCTCTCCAGACCCGGTTTTTCGTTCATGAATATCTTCTATCCGGTAAAAACCAACCAGATTTACTATGTTGCCAATTCCCTTATAAGAAACACTGACTTTAGGGAACTTTTGATCAAACGTGCATCTGATGCACTTCATGGTGCTTTCAGTGATGAAAATGCCCTTGCGATAATAGACGAAATGGTTGCAGAGATCGATTCGGAGATGGTGAGAGATACCGTGAGATGGCGCAAAGCCGGTGTGAACTATAAAGAGTGGAATAAAAAAGTAGATGAGCTGAAAGGCTTTATGTCCGGGTACCATACGACTGTGGTAAAAAGCCTTAAAACGGTGCTCAAGCTTACTGATGAAGAGATCGAGAAGTATTTCGGAGACCTTGATTGAAATATAAAAAGCCCCTGACGGGATACCCGTCAGGGGCTTATGTTTCTGAAAGCTTATTTGGTGCCGAAGATCCTGTCACCCGCATCGCCCAGTCCGGGGACGATGTATCCGTGGTCGTTAAGGTGATCGTCCAGGGCAGCAACGTAAA
The DNA here is from genome assembly GCA_902773255.1 of Oscillospiraceae bacterium. GTDB lineage: Bacteria > Bacillota > Clostridia > Oscillospirales > Oscillospiraceae > Limivicinus. The sequence goes on along the minus strand of CACYDX010000041.1, from coordinate 3,406 downwards.
TATCCACATCGGGATGGTCAGCCTGCATCCTTTCAACGCCTTCCGGTGCGCCTATAATGCTCATGAGCTTTATATGTGCTGCACCTGTCTCTTTGATGAAAGTGATCGCTGCGGAAGCGGAGCCGCCTGTGGCAAGCATCGGATCCACGACTATAACATCACGCTCGGCTATATCGGGCGGCATCTTGAAATAGTACTTTACGGGATCGAGAGTCGCCGGGTCGCGATAGAGGCCCACATGTCCGACTTTGACGTTCGGCATCATGCTCACCATGCCGTCCACCATTCCCAGACCGGCACGGAGTATCGGCACAACAGCGAGTTTCTTGCCGGCTATCCTGCGGCATTTTGCCATGGCTACCGGAGTCTCCACGCTTATATCTTCGAGAGGAAGGTCACGGGTCGCCTCGTAGCACATCAGCATGGCAATCTCACTGATAAGCTCGCGGAATTCCTTAACGCTTGTGGCCTTGTCGCGAAGGATGGAAAGCTTATGCTGTATAAGAGGATGATCGAATACATGTACTTTTCCCATAATAGTACTCCTTTATAATTAAAAAATATCAAACAGAGTTATTTGCCGGCTTCTCTTTTTCAAGTCTCTCGCGTTCAGCCTGTGACAATCTCAGATAAACTGGCTTTAAAGAGTCAGCATCTCCGGGTTCCTTATCCAGTGCTGCCATTGCGACTCCCCATGCACTCTGCCATACGAGGTTGTTTGGAGCGGTCTCAAAGGAAATACCGGCTTTTGATAGATATGAAGCAGTAACTGCAGCTCCGTCGCCGAGGATAAAAACGGGAGATGACAGAGCTCTGATCTCCGCAGAGAGATCATCCAGAGAAACAGGCCGGTCCTCGCATAGCCTTGCCGGTCTGCCGTCCCTTATTTCAAACAGCGCGTTATATACTTGGGATCGTCTTGCATCCATGACGGGACAGATGTAACCGCCGTGGGAGATACCGTTCCATGCCATGGCTTCCAATGTGGATACCCCTGAACACGGCTTTTCGGTAGCCCATGCAAGGCCTTTCACTGTGGAAACGCCTATTCTTATCCCAGTGAACGAACCGGGACCGTGAGCAACTGCAAACATGTCGACATCACTTATGCCGATCTCGCAGTTTTTGAGCAGAGCCTCAGCCATAGGCAGAAGCGTTCTGCTATGGGTAAGGCTTGTATACTGGGAATACTGGGCGATAAGCTCACCGTCGCGCACCAGAGCGACGGAAGCAGGCTTTGCGGAAGACTCGAATGCAAGCATCAGCACGGCAGTTCCGGCCCTCCTTCTATAGTGATACGTCTGGAGGTTTCACCGGTCTTTTCTATGTTTACCTTTATCTCGTCTCCCCAGAATGCACCGTCCACGTTTTCGCTCCACTCCACTGCACATATTGCACCTCGGTTAACATAATCCTCCCACCCTATGTCGAACAGTTCGTCTGCGCTGCTGAGTCTGTACATATCAAAATGGATGAGGTCGCGCTTTCCGAGGTATTCGTTCACTATTGTGAATGTAGGACTCGATACACGGCAAGAGAGACCCAGCCCGCGGGCCATGCCGCGAACAAACGCGGTTTTGCCTGCGCCGAGGTCTCCATACATGGCAACGATGACTGAACCTCCCTGAAGGGCTGCTGCAAAGCGTTCTCCGAGGGTTTCCGTTTCAGATTCGTTGTTTGTGGTATATGTGTACATATTGTAAACCTGTCTCCGTTTGTGCTATTATAACACCTGCGCCTGCGTTGCGTAAAGTGCAATTATGTGCTAAAATTACCAGGAGATTTTTGCTGAATTTTTACATTATGCAGAGGAGTACCTGATGCTGAAAAAGATAAAACCTCTGGCAAAAACTTATTTTGAACGTGCAGATATCCTTCTTCTTTCCCTATGCACGATCCTTGCGGTATTCAGTGTATTCATGGTTTACAGAGCAGCCCTCGGCATGCAGAATGCCGGTGTGAACATTGAGCCGAACAAGATCGTTATAGTTCAGATCATGTCAATTATGATCGGTATCGTAGCCTATGTGATCTTCACCATACTTGATGCTGACATACTCGGTGAACAGTGGAAATTGCTTTGTATCATCAATGTTCTGCTTCTTGTTGCGCTGGTCATTTTCGGTGAAGAGGGTGATACCGGTGCAAAAAGCTGGATCAGGTTTGCAGGAATAGGCGTCCAGCCTTCAGAGATAATAAAAGTCTTTTATATCGTAATCTCTGCAAAGCAGATGGTACACCTGAAAGAGCACAGCAACATCAATTCCTTCTGGTCTGTAGTCCAGATGGCAGTGCATTTCGGAATAGTGTTTGCACTGATAGTCTTTGTATCGGATGACCTCGGAAGCGCAATGATCATAATGTTCATTTTCCTCATAATGCTCTTCTGCCTGGGTGTAAAGATGTACTGGTTCGTTCTCGGTGGTGCGGCGATTGCCGCAGTGATCCCGCTTATGTGGAACTTTTTCCTTGCAGATTACCAGAAAAAGAGACTTATCGCCCCCTATGCACCGGATGTTGTTGATTCATCTGGCTATGGTATAACGTGGCAGACCAACCAAAGCAAGCTGACACTGGCCTCCGGAAGACTCACAGGAGTGGATGCCTACCATACCTATACCAGCTTCACCGGGAAACACACGGACTTCATCTTTTCAACTGTGGGCGAGCAGCTGGGTATGTTAGGCTGCATGTTCGTTATGGCAATGCTTGTGCTTATAATCATACGCTGTGCAAGGATAGGCCTCAAGTCCGGCCGTATGTTTGACATGCTGATATGCATGGGCGTGGCTGCAGCGCTCACATTCCAGACGTTTATCAACATAGGAATGTGCATCGGTATCACACCTGTTATAGGCATCACGCTGCCGTTCATGAGTTACGGTGGTTCCTCCATGGTCACTCTTTACGGAGCGGCGGGATTGGTTTCAGGCGTGAAGTTCAAACCAAAACCCGAACGCTTTACCATGCTGTATTGATCAGCACAGGAGGCATACTATGAAGAGAAAGCATTCCGGACTTGTTGTATTTCTTATAATTCTTCTGATTCTTATTGCTGTTCCTGTTGCGTTCTATTTATATCTCTCGAATTCGGCTTTCGAATTAGATGAAATAAATACAATCTCTCACAGGGCTACTCTGCCTTTGAAAGACCGGTTCAGAGTAAGTGCCGCAGACGATACGATGGATATTCGCTTGAATAAGAGCGACACTGCCTATATTGTGATCGATGCTATGGGACTTGACGAGATCAGGGATGGCCTTGAGGAAAACGACATCAGATTCGACTGCTTCGGACTTTCTGTGGATGATGGCTTCGTTTCTCTCGAACTGAATGCAAGATGGAAAGACTTCCTGCCTCTGCCTGTAAAGATCTGCTTTGCTCCCGATTGCAAAGGCTCTGAGC
>CACYDX010000040.1 GCA_902773255.1 Oscillospiraceae bacterium | reverse complement strand
GGGCCCCGCTTTGCGCTCTCATCCGCGCGGAAAAACAGAAGCACCAGGCAGGTTCCGAACGAGCCTGTCTGGTGCCGTTTTTATCGCGGGCTGCTGCCTGCCGCTCTGTTGATGCGTATCTGCGGGCAGGCAGAATCCGTGCTCAGTACCGATCGAACAACTCTACACCGTCAAAGGAAATGGATTCGATATCCACATCCTCTTTCAGCAGGTATCTGTCGAAAAACGCCTTGGTGTAGGTCGTCAGGATCTTGTGGATCTCCATAGGATCTCTCGGGCCGCGCATTCCCATCTCCAATGCGTTCTCGTTGGCGGTAAACGCAAAGTCGCCGAAGTCAAAGTGAACCACATCGGAGAGCAGCGCAAACAGCGAAATCTCACTGTTTTCTTCCATCGGCACACCGTCCAGATTGTAAGAAACCGTCGATCCGATCATCAGAAACGGCTTCTTCATATCATAGCCCAGGGAACCCATCATCCCGCCGTCATAATCGATCGCGCATACAAACCGGTCGTCCTTGCGCGCGACGATCGCGGAGGTAGCGCCGCCGAAAGAGTGGCCGAACGATCCGAGCCCGAGATCAAGCCGCAGCCTGCCCTTGAACATCGATTCGATTTCCCCGGAATCCATTTGATAAAGGCAGTCGGCCACATAGCTGAGATCCTCGCTCTGCAGTTCCGCGAATTGTCCCATCCGGAGACTCTCCGGAGGCGAAAGAACCAGTCTGGACAGCTCCAGCGCCCGCTCCCTTTCGAGCTTGATTCCGCCCATGAGTTCCGCCGCGTACTGAATCATGGCCGGCTGGGTATTAAAGCTGTTCAGTGTGTCCAGAAAACCCTCCGTAAAATCAACGACTCGTCCGTCCTTCATTCTGAAGGCGCCGCTTCCCGGATGGGCGACGGACACCACAATGTATCCTTCGCTTGCCAGCTCCTGGCAGACCGCGGTGTTCTGCTCCGGATAGGTCGTTCCGCCGTGGTTGTAGAACACGACGGGATATCTTTCTTCCTGTTTGGACAGTGCCACGTCCTCGTAACACCAGGTCTGAATTTCAAAGTTAAACCGGTACCCGATTTTCACGCCGCTGGCAGCCATGTAGTTATCCCAGAGCTGCGGAAACTCGGGGAACGCATACTCTGCCGTCGGCTTTCCCTCGGAACTGTCGGCGGGATAAAAGAAGATCGCCGTCAGTTCTCTCTCGGAGTCGTCGGATGCTTTGAATTTAAAATCCATCTGTGTCCTGCCTACCGTATACCTGCCGGACGGGACGGGAAGCGCTTCATACCGTTTCATGTCTGAATCCTCTCCTTTTTTGTAATTTGTCTTTATCCCTGATTGAATTGGCTCCCGATCTCCTCTTCGGGCTGCGGCGAGATGGTTCGCCGTTCCAAAGCAAAGCCTCTATAGAGTATCATACCGAACAAAACTGCTCCGATTCAAATCCGAAAAGTATCCTCTCGATACAATCCCGTGTCGATTTGTCAATTTATAATAGACAAATCGGAACTGTATAGGAACTTTTGCGCGCATCTTGCTCTTTAAAGTTGTTATTTCATGCGCTTTCATATTTTCACGAAACATCGCGCTGAGAAGCCGCCGCTCCGGCCGCGGGGAAAGAATCGAGTCCATTGCTGTTTGGGCAGTGTCGTATAAATCCATTTTTTGATGATTTTCAGGCGCGGCGAATCCCGGCGTCGGAATGTCAGCCGCGTTTCCGGTTTATCTTCTACTGCTGCGAAACCACGCCCTTCATCTGTCTCTCCAAGTTACGACTCTGCTCAGTTGCGCAGAAAGACAGGCACATTTTAATATGATTCCGGAACCCGGTGCGCAGCCGGGGAAATGAAAACGACGCCTCCGATGCGCCATCAAAGAATACAGTTTCAGAAAAGGAGCGAAAAAGTATGCTGCAAGGAATGGAATATCGTGATTGGATCAACAGTAAAATCAAAATCAATCAGGAGTTTTTGTATCTGACACAGGCGGACTGCCGCTCACTCGGCCTGACCGATGAGGATGTCATGGATATGACGGCCAAAGCGATGATCTCTTACTCATTAAAAAATGCCGAAATGCCGGCAAAAATCGGTATTCATCCGCTCAAAGATACGCTGATGCACGCAATGCCCGCCTCCATGGGAGAGTATTCTTCCTGCGGTATTAAATGGGGCTGCTGCTTCCCGGAGAACTCCAGACGGTTCGGTTATCCCCAAACGACCTGCACCCTGATCCTCAACGACTATGAGTCCGGCGCCGCGATCTCCTTTATGGATGCGGTCTATATCACCGAGGTGCGCACTGCGGCTGTCGCCGTCCTCTCCGCAAAAAAGTTCGCGCCGAAGAACTTCACCAAGCTGGGCATGATCGGCTGCGGCGTTCAGGGCAAGCAGCAGGTTCGCATGATGCTCAACGCGTTCCCCGATATTGAAGAGGTGCTCCTCGTGAACCGCTCCGAAAAGCCGGCCGACGATTTGATCGCTATGCTGCAGCCGACAACCTCGGCAAAGATCCGCAAATCCAGCTTTGAAGAGATTGCCAAGAACTGCCAGGTCATCATGTCGGCGGCCTACATTCCCGCCCGTCCGAACCCCCAAATCAAGGATGAATGGCTTTTCAAGAAGGGGCAGACCATCATCGCGAGCGACTGCCACACCTTCTACGAGGATGCCACACCGAAGAGCGCGGATAAATATCTGTGCGATTCGATCGCGGAGCACGAACTCTTCATCGGATACGGGCTCTATCCTTGGGGTCTTCCGGAAATCTACGGTGAGACCGGTGAGGTTCTCGCCGGCGTAAAGGCAGGACGCGAGAACGAAGAAGAGTTCTGCTTTATCAACAACGTTGGTATGGCCGTGGAGGATATCATCATGGCGAGACGGATCTTTGATCTCGCGCTTGAACGCGGCATCGGCAGGATTCTCCCTCTCTGACGGTTCCCTCCTCCGCAAAGCAAACTGCGCTCTCCGGAGCAGGGAGCGCAGTCCCCAAATGCAGCTCTCTCAAACATGATAGCATACACCTCCCATGAAAGGGCGGCAGATTTGATGGGATCTGCCGCCCTTTATTCTTTTCAGAAACGGCTATGACATCGCCGGTTACTGCCGCACTTCCGTTGGACGAGGAACAGGTTCGGGACAACACCGCGATCGAAAATCAGAAGGCGATCTTTACATATCGCATTAGTTTCTTTGCAGAAGCACTTCCGACAAGTTCCGATTGACAAAGCGATGAGCAAAATATATAATCATGTTAGAAAGTGAAAGAAAGTTATAAATAATGTAAAGAGTGAAAGGAAGTGCTTTGCATGGGAAATCCGTTTACGCTCGCTTTTGGAAAGAGCCCATTGGAAAACATCGATCGTCCTGTACAGAAGAATGAAATCATAGATGCGTTTTTGGCGACGCCCATCAACCAGCAGATATATATGATAACCGGCGTGCGCGGCTCCGGGAAAACCGTCTTGATGACCGACGTGTCCTGCCGACTGAGAACCGAGGAAGACTGGGCGGTGATAGAGCTGAATCCCGAAACGGATATGCTGCACTCGTTCGCCGCAAAGCTCAGCCGCGTCGAAGCATTCGGAGAAATCTTTCGGAAGGCCAAGATCAATCTCTCCCT
>CACYDX010000039.1 GCA_902773255.1 Oscillospiraceae bacterium | reverse complement strand
TGTATTTCGGGTCAAAATACTTCTCGCCGGGAAATGACTGCATCGGGAACACCCGCTTGAGCGCCTCCGTGCGGAAAACGTACTGCTTGTCTCCCGGCGCTATCACACGGTGGTCCCGGTACAATACCGTTTTCAAATCATCCGGGAAAGTTTTGCCGATCAGTTTTCCCTCCGTATCCCTGCAAAGCGTGATAAAGCCCACACAATTGCTGTCGCGGATCTGGGGCCAAACTCTTTCGATGATCGACATAGTCTCCGGCGTGAAGATATCATCCGATTCAAAACAGACGAACAGCTCCGTTTCGGCCGCCTCGACCCCCATGTTGAACGCCGTATGCAGTCCCCCGTTTTCTTTGTAACGGTAGGAGATGCGGAAACGATCCTCTTTCTCGATCCACTCCCTGACGATCGCCTCTGTCCCGTCTGTCGAACCATCGTCAACAATCAGCCAGTCGAAATTATAGGATGACTGACTGCACAGGCTCTCGTAACAGCGATGAAGAATACGGGCTCGGTTATAGGTTGGTGTAAAAAACGTCACCAGCTTTTCCATATTGAGGCGTCCTCACATTTCCAGCCAACGTCTTTTAATGATTCTGCCGTATTCCAGCTTTGGCTCCGGCAGTTGTTCACCCATCAGCTTCTTGATGCACAGATAGGGCAGGTTGACACCGTAAAGAGCAAAATACGGCACACCGGCCGTGATCCTGGGATTGCATTCCATGATCATCGGCGTGCCGTTCCTCCTCTTTCGGAGGTCAAAACCGATGTTTCCGTCCAGTCCCAGCGCTTCGACCGTCGCTTCACAGAGTTCTGTAACCTCAGGAGCGTCCACCGTAACTGCCTCGAGCATGATGCTGTTTTCCATGCGAAGGCTCTTGCGGCAGCAGGAAACAAGGCTTTTCCCGTGATCCGCAAGAAGGTCTACGGAATACTCGGCCCCCTCCAGATACTCCATCACGATCAGTTCCGGAAAAACCGGCGCCTCCTCCAGAATGGAGACAAGCTCCTGCAGCCTGATCAGTCCGGACGTCGGCTTTTCATGGAAGAAGATATCAAAGCGAGAGGCCGTTTCATCCAGGATGCGAAAGCCTCTGCTTCCGCTGCCTTCTGTCGCTTTCACACAGACGCGCCTTTGGGGATATCCCAAAAGCGCCGCTGCTTCCTTCACCTCTTCCGCACTGTGGACAGTGTAAAAATCGGCGCAGGGCAAGCCGTTTTTCTTTAGGAACTCCAACAGCTTTCGCTTGTTGTTGGCTATGGACAGCGCCTCTGGCTCCGAAACGGACACCTTTGTCCCCAGTTCATCAAACCGGGCTCTGTTTTCAGCCAGCGACTGCAGTTCCACAGACATGATAGGGAGCAGAACGTCGATCTTTTCCTCTCTGCAGATATCCAAAAGTGCATCTACATAATGGGGATCGTCAGCTCTCGGGACCCGGTACGCGGCGTCGCACATTTTCAGGATGCCCGCATCTTCGCTCATATCGGCGCCGACAAGGCGAATGCTTCTCTCTCCGTTATTCCTGATACACGCTGTTGTTCCCGGCATGAATACATTTCCCGCCGCGGTGATCAGGACGTTCAGATCCTTCATCGCAATTCTTTTCCTTTAAAACACATAGGTTCTGAGAATATCCTCGCAGGTCTCTGCAGACTTGATCAACACAAAGGTTCCGTCCGCTTTTCGCGCGGTCATGGCGCAGTTGGGCCTGATAAAAGGCGGCTTCAACACATTGGAATAGCCGCCTGTATTCCCAAATACAACAACATCTCCCGTTCCCAGTCTGCCTGAATAACCGGAGTAGAGTACGTCCTGTTCCAGACAGGTATAGCCGGTCAGGTCGATATTCTCATAATCGTAACGCTCCGCGGCGCGCGGAATGACCTGAATCGGGAGCTGCTTGAGACGGCATGTTTCCCCCAGATTGTGCTCGCTGGCATTCATCACGGCAAAGCTGTGTCCGGCAAGTTGTTTGACGGCTTTCACTTCCGTGATGCAGTCAACAAAACGGTTGATCAGCGTTGTCCCCGGCTCTGTAAAAAGGAGCGGCCGATCTCCGCCGCGATAATGCTCCTCAAATAGAGCCGCGGTGACCTGCGCGTAGTCGTCATAGGAAGGAATCTCGTCAAACTGGGCTGCCAGCTCCGGCGCCATACTGCCAAACATACCGCTGCCGAGATCGATATATTCCGGAACCTCCTCAAACAACTGGTCCGCAAGCGTCAGCATATACTCGGTACGCTTCTTCCAGGCGTCCACGCTCCTGCACCGGCTGATATGGCAGTGCAGGCCGGAGATTCGAAGATTGTCTATTGTAGAAACGACGCGAAAAGCCTCTCGTGCATCGTTATCATCCATTCCGAAACGGGAGACAAAGCCCTCTGCAATATTCAAATGGATCCGCAGCCCGATCTGAAAGCTTTGTTCCGGATGCTTTTCTGCAACAGCGCAGTACCTGCCAAGTTCGTCCAAACTGTCCGCGTGGACCATACAGCCATTCAGAAAAGCCTCTTCGCTCTCTTCACCTTTATCCGGTCCGTTAAAGATAATGTGCTTATCTTCAAATCCGACTTTCCGGGCAATGGCGTATTCCATGCCGGAAACGACTTCGGCATAGCCGCCGAGGCGCTTTACGACCGAGCAGATATAGGGAGTGTAATTGGTTTTGAACGAATAGGAGATCCGATAGTTTTCATATCGAGATCTCATTGCTGTTTCAAGATCTCTGTAATTCCTGACGAAGCCCTCTTCGTCAAAAACATACAGCGGTGAGCCGAAGCGATTTGTCAGGTATTCAGCTGTCTGTCTGGAATACTCCATCAGATACTCGTTCCTTCGTCAAAGCTGATTTCCAGCCTCAGGATTTCAAACGCTTCCGCAAACTTTTTACCGATCTCATATCCGCGGAATCCGCAGCGGCATCTGACACCCTCGATCCAATCCTCCGCACCGAATTTATTATACTCGCTCGAGTGGCATTTCAGAGAAGCGATTTTTTTCTCCAGTGTAGCGGCGATGTCCACGTACAGGGTTGGCTTGAACGCGACATAGGAGCGGCCCGACGGCGTGATCGGCTCATAAAAAAAGACGGTGTTCTTTCTACGCGCCGCAGCGATCGTCGCCTTGGAAACACCCTCGTGTGCCTGATGTGTATCGAACGGATGGTGCGTAAAGACGATATCCGGATCATACTGCGACATACGCGTGTCGATGGCATTGACAACATCCGAGCGAAACGGGATATCTTTCGTCGGGAAATCCAGTATCTCGATGTCAGTAATGCCCAATGTATGGAGAGCCTCCAATCCTTCGACAACCGCAACGTCATCCGAGCGCTGAATGATCCCCTCTTTATTTGTATATCCGGACTTGCTCATGATGAGCACTTTCACTTCATGTCCGGATTCGATCGCTTTTGCGAGAGTCCCCCCACAGGCGATCTCGATATCGTCCAGGTGGGC
>CACYDX010000038.1 GCA_902773255.1 Oscillospiraceae bacterium | reverse complement strand
GTTTATATGCTGTCCTGCGGAAGGAGCTTCAGAACGAGATTCGACAGGGAACTGATAGGATTCGATTTCAGCGAAGCGGACATCCTTGCCGATGTATTCAGTCACGGCAGAGATCAGACTATCAATATCCGACTCAGAAACGGTCTTCCGAAAAAGATACTTGTGAACGGAGTTAGGAAGACAGCGGGAGAGCTTGCGGAAAGTTTCAATGTTGTTCTATTCTGTCCGGATGACCTTAATATAATAAAAGAGGGAGCGGCAAGCAGAAGAAAGCTGCTGGACAATGCCATATCCCAGATAAGGCCGAGATATGCCGAGATCCTTACCGAGTTCAACAGGTATTATGAAAATAAGACAAGGATCCTGAAAGACTGGCGGGATAAACCGGCATTGCTTGACACACTGGACGAATTCTCGGACGGCATCTGCAGGACTTCGGCGCAGCTTATCCGTTACAGGGCGGCTTTCACGGAAAGGCTGAAAAATGAGGCTGCTCCGATACACAGCGATTTCTCCGGCAGCGGTGAAAAGCTTGACATTTTTTATTCTACAGTAAGTACGGTAACTGATCCTTCCGCCTCTGCAAAAGAAATATACTATGAGATATGCGAACATCAGGAAAAGCACAGGCAGGCGGAGATAGACAGCGCCCAGTGCCTTACGGGGGCGCACAAGGATGACCTTGAGATACGTATTAACGGGAAGAACGCGAGGAACTTTGCTTCACAGGGGCAGACCAGAACGGCGGCTCTTTCGATAAAACTTGCGGAAAGGGAGATATTCCTTGCCGAAACCGGGGAATATCCTGTGCTTTTGCTGGATGATGTGCTGTCGGAGCTTGACGAAAAGAGGCAGACCTTCGTCCTCAACAGCATCGGCGGCGGACAGACGCTTATAAGCTGCTGCGAAGATGCTGACATATCTTCAAGGACCGGAGGACGGGTATTCATGGTATCAGAGGGAAGGATCCGCTGATGTATATCCATATAGGACAGGGCTCGGTCATACTTGCCGAGGATATAGTGGGGATATTCGATCTGGATATTACATCCCAGTCGCACATTACCAGAGCTTTTCTGAGAAACTCGGAAAAACGCGGGATCGTTGAGAATGCTGCTGAAGACATCCCTAAAACTTTCATATTATGCAGCAGCGGCGGGAAGGATACGGTATATCTGAGTCAGCCCGCTGCAGCAACACTGCTGAAAAGAGCAGAGAGCAACACTTTATAAAACAGATCGAAGGAAAAAACAATGGCAGAAACAGATAAGAACATAGCGGCTCAGGAATATGATGCTTCGCAGATCCAGGTGCTGGAGGGGCTCGAGGCGGTAAGAAAACGCCCCGGAATGTATATAGGCTCCACATCCACCACAGGTCTTCACCATCTTGTGTATGAGATCGTTGACAATGCGATAGATGAATCACTGGCCGGTTACTGCGACAGAGTGGACGTCGTGATAGAGCCTGGCGATATCATATGCGTTACGGATAACGGAAGGGGAATCCCCGTTGACATACAGGAGCAGACCGGGAAATCTGCTCTTGAGGTCGTCTTTACGGTGCTGCACGCAGGCGGCAAGTTCGGCGGCGGAGGATATAAAGTATCCGGAGGCCTGCACGGAGTAGGCGCATCAGTCGTCAATGCTCTGAGCGAGTGGCTGGAGGTAAACGTCCACAGGGACGGGAATATCTACGCCATGAAGTTCGAGCGCGGCAACATCGCGGAATCTATACACGTTATCGGGAAAACGAAGAAGAGAGGCACTGTTGTGCGCTTCAAACCGGATCCCGAGATGTTCGACGACACGGTATATAACTATGAGACAATACATGACCGTATGCGTCAGCAGGCATTTCTGAATGCAGGAGTCACCATATCCGTTACCGACCTCAGGGAAGGCATGGAGGACAATACCGACGTGCTCTACTATGACGGCGGTATACGTGAATATGTTGCATATATAAACAACGGTAAGCAGCTCGTGCATGAGGATGTGATCTACCTCGGCGGCGAGGAGGACGGCACCTTCGCGGAGGTCGCTCTCCAGTATAATGAGGAATACCACGAGAACATCGTTTCATTCGCAAACGACGTGAAGACTCCCGAGGGAGGAATGCACGAGGACGGTTTCAAGAGAGCGCTTACAGCCGTTATAAATAACTACGGAAAGAAATACGGCCTTATAAAGAAGGACGAGGACAAGCTCTCAGGAGAGGATGTAAGAGAAGGACTTACAACGATAATTTCCGTCAAACTCGAAGAGCCGCAGTTTGAAGGACAGACGAAGCAGAAACTCGGCAATGCTTACGTGAGGACACTCGTTGGGAATATAGTTACCGATCAGCTTACCACCTACCTTGAAGAGCACCCAGCCACAGCCAAGGCTATCCTTGCCAAGGCGATGCTTGCCAACCGCGCGAGACTTGAAGCGAGGAAGGCGAGAGAATCCGTCAGGCGCAAGACCGGACTTGAATCCGGACAGATGCCCGACAAGCTGCAGGACTGCAATGAGAGAGACCCGAGCCTTTGTGAGATATATATAGTAGAGGGTGACTCCGCCGCAGGCTCCGCCATCCAGGGCAGAGATTCCCGCTTTCAGGCGATCCTGGCCATGTGGGGTAAGATGCTCAATGTGGAGAAAGCACGCGCGGACAAAATATACGGAAACGACAAACTCGCTCCGCTGATCGTTGCGCTCGGATGCGGCATCGGAGAGGAGTTCAACATGGAAAAACTCCGCTACCACAAGATAATCATAATGGCTGATGCTGATGTGGACGGTGCCCATATAAGAACGCTGCTGCTGACTTTCTTCTTCCGCTATATGAGGCCGCTGATTGAAAACGGCTATGTCTATTCTGCAGTCCCGCCGCTTTACAAGCTGACACGCGGCAAAAAGCAGAGAGTCGCCTACTCTGACGAGCAGAGAGACGCTATAAGCGCGGAGATGCGCGAGGACAATCCAAACGCTAAAGTGGATATCTCTCGTTTCAAGGGTCTCGGCGAAATGGACCCGCACGAGTTGTGGGAAACCACTATGGATCCGGAGCAGCGCACTCTGCGTCGTATCACCCTCAATGACGCGATAGTTGCGGATAAGGTCTTCTCCGTGCTTATGGGAGAAGACGTCGATCCTAGGCGCGAATGGATCGAAGAGAATGCTAAATACGTTGTGAATCTGGATATATGAGGAGGCGGATCTAATGGCGAAAAAAAGAGAATACAGGCCTGAGGATATCGCTTTTCCGGATCAGGTCATAACGGAATCAGAGCTCGTGCAGGAGATGCAGACGAGTTACATAGACTATGCGATGAGCGTTATTGTCGGCAGAGCACTGCCGGACGTTCGTGACGGACTGAAGCCTGTGCACCGTCGCATACTATACGCAATGTTCGAAGACGGACTTACCAGCGACAAGGCTTTCAAGAAGTCCGCGACCTGCGTGGGCGATGTGCTGGGCCGCTACCATCCTCACGGCGACAGCTCCGTTTATGATTCGCTTGTAAGGCTCGCACAGGATTTCTCCATGCGCTATATGCTGGTGGATGGACACGGAAACTTCGGTTCCGTAGATGGCGATCCCCCTGCTGCATACAGGTATACAGAAGCAAGACTCTCCAGAATCTCTAATGAGATGCTCCGTGATATAGACAAGGATACCGTTGACTGGGATCCGAACTTCGATGAGAGCAGAAAAGAACCGAGAGTGCTTCCCTCGAGATTCCCTAATCTGCTGGTGAACGGATCAAGCGGAATAGCAGTAGGCATGGCGACCAACATACCTCCGCACAACCTTGCGGAGGTGATAGATGCCTGCATCTGTGTTCTGGACGACCCGGACGCTACTTTGAACGATCTCATGCGCTATATATCCGGCCCGGACTTCCCAACCAGAGGAATGATCATGGGCAAGAGCGGAATCCGCCAGGCCTATGCCACAGGCCGTGGCAAGATAACAGTTCGCGCGAGGACGGAGTTCGAGGAGTACGGAAGAGAGCACAGGACGAGGATAATCGTCACCGAACTCCCCTATCAGGTGAACAAGCGCCAGCTCATAAAGAACCTCGCGGATCAGGTGAGAGAAAAGAAGATCGAGGGCATATCGGATCTGCGCGACGAGACCGACCGAGAAGGCATGCGCGTAGTGATAGAACTAAAACGCGACGCCAACCCGCAGATCGTTCTGAACAGACTCTTCGCTCAGACGGCGATGCAAAGCACATTCTCAATTAACATGCTGGCACTCGTCAACAATCAGACCCAGCCGAAGATACTCTCCCTCAGGCACATCCTCGATGAGTACCTCAGTTTCCAGGAAGAACTGATTGTCCGCAGGACGAAGTACGATCTTAAAAAGGCAGAGGAACGCGCCCATCTGTTGGAAGGTCTGCTCATAGCTCAGGACAACATAGACGAAGTCATAAGCATAATCCGTAACAGCTATGATAACGCAAAGCAGAACCTCATGGAGCGCTTTGACCTTTCTGATGCGCAGGCTCAGGCGATCTGCGATATGCGGCTCATTCAGCTGCAGGGGCTCAACCGGGAGAAGCTGGAGCAGGAATATGCCGAACTTGAGGAAAAGATAAAGTATTACAACGAGCTGCTTTCCGATCCTGAGAAAATCAAGGGCGTGCTGAAGGACGAGCTGACAGCTATCAGAGATAAGTACGGCGACAAACGCCGCACTGAGATAATTGACGTTGTGGATGACATTGCCGACGAGGACCTCATAGAGGAGAAGCTTAGCGTATTCACGCTGACCCACGGCGGCTACATAAAGCGTCTGCCTGTTTCTGAATACAGGGCACAGGCCAGAGGCGGCAAGGGCGTTCGCGCCATGAGCACGAAGGATGAGGACTACGTTGAGACTGTTTTCAATGCCTCGACCCACGACAATATCCTCTTCTTCACCGACAGAGGCCGCGTATTCATAAAGAAGGGTTATATGATACCCGAGGCAGGAAGAAACGCCAGAGGCACTAATATAGTAAATATCCTCAGGACCGAGGCGGGTGAGAACGCCGAAAAGGTAAGCGCTATGATCCGCGGCAGAGGCATCGAAGAGGACAGCTACCTCGTATTCGTCACCAGAATGGGCACGGTGAAGAGAATGGCGCAGTCCGAGCTCAAAAATATAAGGAGCAGCGGCATCAGGGCTATCACCCTCGATGAGGGCGATCAGATCGTTACCGTACTCCCCACGAGCGGAGACGAGAACATACTGATCTCTACCAGAGACGGCCTTTGCAACTGCTTCAATGAGCAGCAGCTCAGACCTATGGGACGTGCCGCAAGAGGCGTAAGGGGCATAAGGCTCAAGGACGGAGACTGTGTTATAGGCGCTTCCAGCGATTCCGAGGGCACGCATATCCTTAGCGTTACAGAGAACGGATATGGAAAGCGTACCGAGATGGGCGAATACACGCTGCACAACAGAGGCGGCATAGGCATGAGGAACTACAAGGTCACCGAAAAGACAGGCAAGCTGGTTGGAGTGAAGGCCGTTACGGGTGATGAGGACCTGCTCCTTATCTCCGATGACGGCACGATAATCCGCATGGCTGTTAAAGGCATAAGGCCGCTGAGCCGCAGCACTCAGGGTGTTCGTCTGATGAGACTTACTCCGGGCAGCCGTCTGATATCCGTTGAGAAGACGGAGCATTCCCAGGAAGAGGCTGTGGAACCTGAAAACATTGAAGTGCCCGACGAGGTAACTGACGAAGAGATCATGGAAGAGATCGCTGAAGAGATACCGGAAGATGAAAACAGTTGAGATATATACTGACGGTGCCTGCAGCGGAAATCCCGGACCGGGAGGATGGGGGGCCATTCTCAGGTATAACGGGAAAGAAAAAGAGCTTTCCGGCGGCGAAGCCCAGACCACTAACAACAGAATGGAGCTCACGGGAGTTATATCGGCGCTGACTGCGCTGAAGGAACCCTGCACAGTAGAGCTTTATTCAGATTCCAAATACGTTATCGATGCGCTCTCAAAGGGCTGGGCGGAGTCATGGCGGCAGAAGGGATGGAAAAAGGCCGATAAGAAGCCGGCGCTTAATCCTGATCTCTGGGAAAAGCTCCTTGAACTCGCGGAAAAGCACGAGATGAGATATCACTGGGTCAAGGGCCATGCCGACAACGAGTTCAACAACCGCTGCGACAAACTCGCCGTTGCAGAACGCGACAGGTATACCGGATAAGCACATTGATCATCCAAATGGCACGTTTCATATTATCCAGGAATGAGGAAGAGGAGCGTATCCTTTTCACGAGGTCCGGATGAAGCAGATATTCAGAGAGATACTTAATAATAAGGAAGCCTCCGCCCTCCCCTCCCTGCTGGAGAGCGGACGGCTCCCTGCGCTCGTTTCAGGCCTTTCCGCAGTTCACAGGTCAAATCTTGCCGCCGCTCTATGTGAAAGCCTCGGCAGACCGCTCTTTGTTATCACCACTGACGACACGGCGGCTGAAAGCTTTGCGGCGGATCTTCGTTCGATGCTCGAAGAAGATGTAACGGTGCTGGGAATGAAGGAATTTGTCTTCCGGCATGTGGAGGCGGTTTCAAGAACAGCCGAGCAGAGCAGGATATCAGCACTGTATGCCGCAGGAAGCGGGAAAACCAGGATAACTGTGGCATCAGTCACGGGGCTTATACAAAGGACCATACCAAAAGAAAAACTGATGGCCTCAGCTTTCGAGCTCAGCCCTGATGGCAGAGTTGCTCAGGAAGAGCTGGAAGCCGCCCTTATCTGCTGCGGATATGTCCGTACGGAGCAGGTAGAGGGACCGGGACAGTATTCAATCAGAGGCGGCATACTTGATTTCTTCACACCTACAATGCCGGAACCGGTAAGGCTGGAGTTCTGGGGTGATGAGATCGACACGATGGCAAGTTTCAGCGTTTCAGACCAGAGAAGGAACGAAAACATAGAAAAAGCAGTCATACTGCCGGCAGCGGAAACTCTCGTTACTCTTTATGCCGGCGGGCATGATACTCTGGCGGACGGCCTTGAAAAATTCGCGGACAGCTATGAAAAACGCAGAAAGAGCGAGCTTGCAAGGCAGGTGGTTGCAACTCTGAGGACTGACGCCGAGAGGATCAGAGGCGAGATCGAGATCCATGACGCGGATAAATATATGCCGCTCATATATGATATGGCGAGCGGGATCGACTATATCCCTGAGGATGCCGTTGTTTTCTTTGACAGACCTAATTCCTGTATTGAAAGGGCAAGGGATTATATAAAGCAGCTCACGGAAGACATTCAGGAACTGAACCGCAGAGGCCTTATGGCTGTAGGCGCGGATTCATATTATGTCACATCGGACGGATTGCTAAAGGCCCTGTCGGGATTTCCCGTTTATATGGCGGATGCTTTCACGGTAAGCCGCAGTCCGCTGCCTCCGAAAACGCTCACCAGCATATCTGCAAAGCAGCTTCCGAGCTATGCGGGAAATGCGAGAGCAGCGGCAGATGACGTTGCAGCCTATCTGAAACAGGGCTTCGGGACGGCGGTCCTTGCCGGAGACGAAAGAAGAGCCGGAGTCCTCACAGAGTTCCTCAGCAACAACTCCGTAAAAGCGAGGAGAGGAAAGGACAGCGAGGTGCCGGCACCCGGTGAGTGTCTTGTGCTTACGGGCGCTGTTTCCTCGGGACTTGAGTATCCCGGTCTGAAGCTTGTCATACTTACCGACTCCCAGCTGATACGCAGGAAGGACAGAAGCCGTGCTGAGAGAAGGATAAGCGCTGACAGGGAGCGCATAGAATCATACGCGGATCTTTCCGCGGGAGACTATGTTGTTCATGAAAGCCACGGTATAGGGCGCTTTGCCGGTATAGTCCGCATGAAAGTGGACGGGTACGACAAGGACTATGTGAAGATAAACTATGCCGGGACCGACTGCCTCTATGTCCCTGTTACACAGCTGGACACGGTATCCAAGTATACCGGTGCGGGCGAGGACAGGGTCGTGAAGCTGTCGAAAATGGACGGCGTGGACTGGATGAAAAAGCGCAGCCGCGCAAAAGGCGCCGCCAAGGAGATGGCAAAGAAGCTGATAGCGCTCTACGCAGAAAGGCAGAAGATAAGCGGATACGCATTTTCTCCGGATACAGAATGGCAGAGAGAGTTTGAAGAGAACTTCGACTACACCGAGACAGATGATCAACTGAGGTGTACGGCGGAAATAAAGCGTGATATGGAATCGCAGGTGCCGATGGACAGGCTCCTGTGCGGTGACGTGGGTTTCGGAAAGACCGAAGTAGCCATGCGGGCGATAATGAAGTGTGTGATGGACGGGAAACAGGCGGCTGTGCTCGTGCCGACCACCGTGCTTGCCCAGCAGCACTATCAGACGGCGGTTCAGCGCTTTTTCGGCTTCCCGGTGAATATCGAGGTGCTCAGCAGATTCAAAAGCGGCGGAGCCGCGGACAAGACCGTAAGAGATATAAGATCAGGCACCTGCGATCTTGTTATAGGTACTCACAGGCTGCTTTCAAAGGATATACAGTTTAAGAATCTCGGCCTGCTCGTTGTAGACGAGGAGCAGCGCTTCGGAGTAAGCCACAAGGAGCACATAAAGGAGCTTGCAAAGGGTGTGGACGTTCTCACACTCTCCGCCACTCCGATACCGAGGACTCTCAATATGGCGATGTCCGGAATAAGGGATATGTCGATCATTGAAGAGCCGCCCGGAGACAGGCTGCCCGTTCAGACATTCGTTATGGAGCATGACTGGTCCGTTGTTGCCGATGCAGTAAGAAGAGAACTGCAGAGAGGCGGCCAGGTCTACTATCTTCATAACAGGATAGAGGATATCGAGAGGACTGCAAGAAGGATATCCGAGCTTGTGCCGGAGGCGGAAGTAAACATCGCCCATGGCAAGATGGACAAAACTATGCTCGCAAGAGTGATGGATGACGTGGTGAGCGGGCAGATCCAGGTGCTCGTATGCACCACAATAATTGAGACGGGCATAGACATACCCAACGTGAATACTCTTATAATAGAAGATGCCGACAGACTGGGGCTTGCCCAGCTTCACCAGATAAGAGGACGCGTTGGCAGATCTTCCAGGAGAGCCTCAGCCTACCTGACATTCCGCAGGGATAAAGTCCTGACTGAAGATGCGGAGAAGCGGCTCAACGCCGTCAGGGATTTCGCACAGTTCGGCTCCGGTATAAAGATCGCCATGAGAGACCTTGAGATAAGAGGCGCGGGGAATCTGCTCGGTGCAGAGCAGTCTGGCCACATGATCGATGTGGGCTACGACATGTATATGAAGCTTCTTAACGAAGCGGTGCTCGAGGCAAGAGGGATAGAGGTCCCGGTAAGGGCGGACTGCGCAGCGGATCTGGCCGTGTCGGCAAACATTCCCGAAAGCTACGTCAGTTCCTCAGAACAGAGGATGGATCTATACAGAAGGATAGCCTTGATACGCACTGAAGCCGAAGCTGATGACCTGATGGATGAGCTTATAGACCGGTTCGGGGATCCTCCCCCAAGTGTGAGCACTCTGCTGCAGGTATCATTACTGAGGGGCGAAGCGGGAGAAGCCGGTATCACGGACATCGCACAGAAGAACGGGAGCATAAGATTCACTGTTAGAAACTTCGATATGAAGAAGGTATCACTTCTATATGCCATGCCGGATTACAACAGGAGGCTGAGAGTAGAGGCCGGATCCAAGCCATGCATCAGTGTGAGGATAAACAACGCAGCGCACGTGATAGATGAGGCCAGAAAGTTCGCTGCAGATTGGAAAGACCCGGAAAGAGAATAATAATTTACAAATAGTTCTTGTAAAAAGGCCTTATATGATGCTATATTGAGCGTGTTTTAGTTATCAAACTGAGATGCAGAAACAGGCATATTAAAAGCAAAAAAGACTTAAAGAGACAATACGATAACTGTGCGTTGAGGAGAGATAGAGATGTGGAAATGTGAATTTTG
>CACYDX010000037.1 GCA_902773255.1 Oscillospiraceae bacterium | reverse complement strand
GTGCCGATCGCGATCGGCCTGATAAGTGCCGCGGTTCGTTCCGGCAGCGGGCGGGAACCGAAAAAGGTCAGACAGGAAATAAGATAGTGTTGTGTGGATCAAGAAAGGAAGAGTGAGATGAGAGGTTTTTATACCAATGCCGGTTTTTTCGGACTCGTGAACGGGATCTATGTCCTCTTTGCCTGTGAATCGGATTACTATGACATGATGTCTGAGGACTGAATCGGCATCAGATAAAAAACGCCGGGAAGGCTGCTTCGATGCAGTTCCCGGTGTTTTTCTTTTTTTGCTGTTCAGGTGAGCATTGAACGCTCAGAGCGCACAATAGGCTGCGGCGGTTTTTGCGGCCAGAGCCGCGTTGTTATACACAAGACGGATGTTGCTCGTGAGACTGTCCCCGCCGGTGATGTCCTTAACCTTTGCAAGCAGGTAGGGCGTGGTCTCCTTGCCGTGGATGCCGTCCTTCACGGACTCCGCGATCGCTTCGTCTATGGCCTTGTTGATAACGTCAAAGTCCATGGCAAATTCCTCGGGGATCGGGTTCGTAACGAGCATGCCACCCTTCATGCCGAGCTCGCGCTGGGCCTTGAATGTCTGAGCAAGCTCCTCGGGAGAGTCGATGCGGTAATCCACTTTGAAACCGCTCTTTCTCGTGTAGAAGGCGGGGAGCTCTTCTGTGCCGTAGCCGATGACGGGCACGCCGTGCGTCTCAAGATATTCGAGAGTGAGCCCGAGGTCGAGTATGGATTTTGCGCCTGCACATATCACCATTACAGGTGTGCTTGCAAGCTCCTCGAGGTCCGCTGAGATGTCCATGGTGGTTTCTGCTCCGCGGTGGACGCCGCCTATGCCTCCCGTTGCGAAGATGTTTATCCCTGCCATATGCGCGATGATCATAGTGGTGGTAACGGTGGTGGCGCCGTCCATGCCCTTGGCTATGAGAACGGGAAGGTCCCTGCGCGAGGCCTTGGTCACATTTACTCCGGCCTTTCCGAGATATGTGATCTCATCTGCGGTGAGGCCCGCCTTGAGCCTGCCGCCTAGAATGGCGATGGTTGCGGGCACCGCTCCGTTTTCACGGACGATCTTTTCAACATTGAGAGCTGTTTCCACGTTCTGGGGATATGGCATCCCGTGGGAGATTATGGTGGATTCGAGCGCGACCACCGGCCTGCCTTCCGCAACAGCCGCGGCGACTTCGGGATTCACGTCAAGATATCTGTTTGTCATTTTATATGTTCCTTTCAGGTTTTTCTTATCAGAAACGGAAGCGTTCCGTGCGGCAGAGCTTTGCCCGTTCGAGTACGGCTCCTGCAGTTACCGCATTGCTTACGGTGTCTTCGCATTCAACGGCAAAGGAGGCTGCAGCCGAAGCAAAGCGAAGCGATTCATCGAGATCCGCTCCGGCCATGTAGGAATATACCAGCGAGGCCGTGAATGCATCGCCCGCTCCGGTGGTGCTCTTCACATCAACGGGAAAGGCAGGCGCATAAATGATCTCCCTGCTGTCTGCGGCAAGGGCGCCGCTTTTGCCGAGCGTAATGAAGATCCGTTCCAGTCCCTTGCCCAGCAGCGCACGCGCGGCGGCTTCAAGGCTCACGCGGTCTTTTATCTCAAGTCCGGAAAGCAGCTCCGCTTCTATGATATTGGCTTTTACCGTGTGCAGCCTTCCCAGGATGTTCTTCAGTTTAACGGCCTTTTTCACCGACACAGCATCGACGAACAGCGGCGCTTCGCAGTTTTCAGCCAGCCAGACAAGTGACTCCGCAGGGATGTTCGTATCCGCCGCGACGGCCTTTGCCCCGCTGAGGATATCCGCATGGCAAGCGAGATAATCCGGACTTATGCTTTCACAAAGCTCCATGTCCGATACGGCCATCAGCATGTCTCCGTCCGCATCGTTCAGGTAGAGGTATACCGGGGTGGAGCCTCCCTTTACCTTCAAAGCTTCGCTTATATCTATCTTCAGTTCGGCGCAGGAGGCCTCTATCCTGTATGCGTAGGCATCCTCCCCGAATGCGGTGAGAAAGCAGACGCTGCTCCCCAGAAGGCTGAGAACATGGGCGATGTTCCTGCCGACGCCTCCGAGGCCGACGTCAATCCTGCCGGGGTTAGAATCCCCCGGTATCATGGGAAGGAAGGGCTTCCCGCTTATATCGATGTTTATCCCGCCGACAACAGCGGCGTAGTTTTCAGCAAACATATGAAAGCTCTCCTGCTCTGACCATTATAACGGCAAGGAAAGACTCATTCAAGTATTTATATAGAACGCGGCTCATGCAGTCTGTTTAATTGCGGCAGAGGCATCGCTGTGATATAATTATACTGTTAAACTGAAAAAGGGGGATACAGATGAGCGAACAGAACCGGGAAAACAAAATGGGTGCTATGCCGGTGGGAAAGCTGCTGCTGACTATGAGCGCGCCGCTCGTAGCCTCCATGCTTTTCCAGGCATTTTATAATATTGTAGACAGCATGTTCGTCGCGCGGCTCAGCCAGGATGCGATGAACGCCGTTAGCCTTGCTTTCCCCGTACAGACCACGGAGATCGCGTTCAGCGCCGGCACCGGCGTCGGCATAAACGCTTTCCTTTCAAGGTCACTCGGAGCTAAGGACTACGACAGAGTCAACCGCATAACCAACACGGGCATTTTCCTTTATATCGTCACGGCACTGGTGTTTGCAGCCATCGGACTGCTCGGCGCCAATGGCTACTACAGGTTCCAGACGGATAATGAGACGATCGTCCGCTACGGCACTGCCTATGTGAGCATTATCACCGGCATGTCATTCGCTCTTTTCGGGCAGATGTGCTCAGAGCGATTGCTTCAGGCTACGGGCCGCACGAATCTTGCGATGATCCCGCAGATCACTGGCGCCGCGATAAACCTTGTGCTCGATCCGATACTCATTTTCGGACTTATCGGCTTCCCGAGGCTCGAGGTCGCCGGCGCTGCCGTTGCCACGGTAATAGGCCAGTGCGTCGCTGCTGTAGTAGGCTTCATTCTCAATGTGAAGAAGAATCCGGAGATAAAAATAACCGGCAAACTTATTCGCTTTGACAAAAAGATAGCTGGGGGAATATACAAAGTGGGCGTTCCTTCGATCGTGATCCAGTTCGGAGGCTCCATTATGAACTTCGGCCTGAACAAGATCCTTATCGGTTTCTCTGAAGCTGCCACGGCCGCCCTTGGCGCCTACTACAAGATCCAGAGTTTCATATTCATGCCTGTGATCGGCATGAACAATGCGCTCGTTCCCATCATCTCCTATAACCTGGGTGCAGGATACAAGGAACGTATAAAACAGGCCGCGCGCCTTGCGATCCTTGCAGCAGTGGGCATAATGCTGATCGGAACGCTCCTTTTCGAACTGATACCGAAAACGCTCCTGTCTCTGTTCACCCCTTCGGAGGAGCTGCTCAGAGTAGGCACAACGGCCTTCCGGATCATCGCCATCCACTTCCCATGCGCGGGGATCAGCATAGTCGGAGGTTCCATAAACCAGGCGCTCGGAAAACCGATGTACACCCTTATCACCTCGCTTGGCCGTTCCATCATCTTCCTGCTCCCTGCGGCATGGCTGCTCTCGCTCACGGGGGTGCTGAGCAATGTCTGGTATTCCTTCCTCATCGGTGAAGTTGCATCCATAGTGCTGTGCGTATTCTTCCTCCGTAAGGCGTATAAGGACGTCGGACTTGCATAATTATATAAACTCCACAAAAATCAGAGTTTAAATGAGCTAAAATTTTACTTGACTTTATATAAACTCGTGCTATAATGGAATTACAATAAATAATAGCTAAAGGAGAGTTTATATGAGAACAATAATCAACGGTAAAGTTTACGATACTTCAACGGCAGTCGGCCTGGGCCACTGGAGCAACAACAAGAGCTTCCGCGATCCTGAGTCCAAAGAGGAGACCCTTTTCATCAAGCGCACGGGCGAATTCTTCCTGTGGGGCGAAGGCGGTCCCGAGACCAACTATGGCGAGCGTATAGGCAAGGGATGGAAAGGCAGCGCAAAGGTCTTCCCGCTCACTTATGAAGAGGCAGAGGAATGGGCCAGAGAGCATCTTTCAAAGGAAGACTATGATCTTATTTTTAATATGCCCGAAGGCGATGAGAAAAAGACTGTCTCCTACAGCCTGAGCGTTTCTGCGATCAACAAGCTCAAGCAGAAGGCAAGAGTCGCAGGCATCAGCGTTTCCGAACTTCTCGAGAAGCTGATCGCCAGCATGGGCGACGAAGACTGATAACCGCAAACTCAAACTATTGAATATAATAAAAGACACACCGCTTCTTGTTGAGCGGTGTGTCTTTTGCTGTGTGTGGATATGTTATTTCTCTTCATCCGGCCAGGGGACCGGTTTCCCCTTCACGATGAGAAAGCTCTTTTTTGCCAGCCGGGCGAGCGGGGTGTCGGAGAGGGAATCGGAATAGAAGCGGTCTATCTCGGCATCTCCGTATACGCGTCTGAACTCCTCCACTTTCTGCTGCCCTTTACAGTTTCCGGCCAGCAGTTTCCCCGTGGATGGATCCATCTGCGTTGCTATGAGGTTCTTTATCCCTATCCTTCTGCATGCCGGGCCGACGATCTGCTCCGCGGAAGCGCTTATAACAAGATCATCCTCCTGCTGCATCGCAAGATACCAGGGGTAGATGCCGTCTATGTGCTCATCCCAGTACTGCTCTATCAGAGAAAGGTCTTCAAGCCCTTCGAAGTACGACATGAAAAGCCCCTTGGCCCTGTTACGGTCGCCGATGTGCAGAAAATAGAGAAAAGCTCCCGCTGCCACCTTCGGCAGATAGCGCCAGAGCGCCGGCTTTTTCCGCATAGCGTAGCGGAAGAAGCCGAATGTGGAATCCACATGGTATATCGTTTTATCGAAATCGAAAACGTTCATGCAGCAAGTATAATCGAAAGCGGTATCACAATCAAGTTTTCTCCCAACCAGCTAAAATACTATTGTTCCCGGTTCTACTGCCGGATCATGGCTGCACAGGACTGCAGCACAGTCCGGATCCTCTGCCATCTCCGCTATCCACTGCAGCGACTTCAGCTGCAGCCCCCTGTCGAAG
>CACYDX010000036.1 GCA_902773255.1 Oscillospiraceae bacterium | reverse complement strand
GGCATTTCTCGCTCAGCAGGTGTGGCTGCCGCAATCCTCAAGCACTTTACTGGTGACGACTCTCTCATTTTTGACAACCCCAGGTACCAGCCTAATATGTGGTGTTATAGAAAAACTCTGAATACACTTATCCGCCAAGAGAAGAAAGAACGGGATCTCGGTGATGATTAGTTGGAATGTTTACGTTGAAGACATCAACTCTGGAAGAATAGTAACGTACAATGTGTTTGATCATGGTGGTTTTCTTGATGACTGTCAAAAAAACTATATAATCAACAAAGAAGATAAAGAGTCTTTTATTAGCCAGCTCCGTTTAGACCTTGCCCACCGTTACAAAAGCAAATGTGAGTGGGAAGTAGTCGTTATCTCTTTGTTCCCAAGAAAAGAGCAATCGGCAATCAAGATTGACGTATACAAACAAGTCAGACTTAATTGGGAACAGTTTTGCGATTATGTTTGGACAAACAAGGACGAGTTCAGAAAAGAGAAACATGGAAAAAAGAGAGGCTTGCCATCATACATTTGAAACAAACCTTTCCCGGCCTTACACTTGGAGTTGAGGAGGGATAACAATGGCAAAAGAGAGGTATTGGATAGTCCTTAATTCTACAGAGATAAGGATTCTCATCAATTCGCTTGTGCGAATGAAGAACAAGCTAATCCGGCAAGGTCGCTATACTGACTGTGTTGATGAGCTAATTGGAAAGCTTTGCAGTTAGCATGAATCAAAGGAAAAGACATAGCTGCCCTTTCGTGTCTGATATGATACATCTTCCGTGATTCTTATTGTTTTGGTATAGTACAGATTAGAAAGCTATTTACAATTAGGAGGTCTCTCGTTTTCCTATGAAATACTATATCGCTGCCGACGTGCACGGCTTTTATACTGAGTTTCATGATGCGCTGGACAAGGCGGGGTATTTCACCGATCCCGTACCGCACAAGCTCATTATCCTGGGCGATCTGTTCGACCGCGGGCAGGAAGCTGTAAAAATGCAGCACTTCATCCTTGAACTCATTGAGAAGGACGCCGTGATTCTCGTCCGCGGGAACCATGAAGATCTCTACGAGGAAATGATCACGATCGACGAGGGGCTGCCCGTCCGGCACCACAGGAGCAATGGAACGTATGATACTGCCCTGCAGCTAACGGGCTACGACCCCGGGCTGGCCATCGTTCGCAACTGTGACTTCGCTGAGGCTGCGCAGAACACACCGTATTTTCGACAAATCATCCCAACCATGGCCGACTGGTACGAGACTGAGCATTACGTTTTCGTCCACGGCTGGATTCCCTGTATACAGAAGCTCAACGGCAGCTACAGCTATCGCTCCGACTGGCGTGATGCCACGCCCATGGAATGGCGTCGGGCACGCTGGATCAACGGTATGGACGCAGCACAGTCCTGCACCGAGGACAAGACAATCCTCTGCGGCCACTGGCACAGCTCCTACGGCCATGCTACTTACGAGCACAAAGGTTCCGAGTTCGGCCATGATGCTGATTTCAGTCCGTACTACGGCACTGGCGTAATTGCCCTAGACGCTTGCACTGCATATAGCAAGAAGGTAAATGTGATTATTCTTGAAGACTAATGACGTTTTGAAAAACCCCCGAGAGATTATCAGCCTTGGTGGAGATCCTCGGGAGTATTGTATCAACAAAGTGAAATACCTGGTGGAAAGTCGATACGTTAAAGCTGACCAAGGAACAGCAAATAGGACTATAGCCAACGCCATTGAAGATATCATCAAAAGCGATTATATCGACCTCTCTCTAGGAAAGGATCGGAGTCATAACTGAAACCTATGCGCACGACTGCCTATATCAAGTCTTTTTCTCAAGCAACCCGGAGGTCGCCAATTTAGGGGTGATTTAGGGGAAGTAGCGCTCCGAAACTGCTCAAAATCAGATCAAAATACACGAGAAAGCGCCAATGAAAAAGGCGCTTTTTCGTTGATAATTCAGGGAATTCGCGGTTAGCCGCCAAAAACGATACCGCCCTCATAACCCGGAGGTCGTTGGTTCAAGTCCTTCCCCCGCAACCAAAATGAAAAGAGACGCCTTGCGCGTCTCTTTTCGTTTTGTCTGAGAGATTGTCCCGCTCCGCTCTCCGGGTTGTGAGACCGGCGAGCGGATCCCGGGCGAGCGCGGATGAGAAATTGGTTCATCCGGGAATGCATCAAGAGTAGACTGTTCTCATTTCTACGTGATATAATCAACGATAAGATCCTTGGGCAAAGATTCACTTGGGCCGCCGGAAAACGGCAAAGCCCGGACTGGGGAGAAAAACATGCTTCCTGTATCCGTAAACAACAAGATCCGGGCGTTCGCTCTGGCGCTCCTCCTGCTTGTCGGCTTGCTGCTGACAGGCTGCCAGGCGAGCGGGCCCGCTGCGACCGAGGCGCAAAAGGCCATGCCGGCGGTGGTCGTCGGGGATCGCTTTTGCCTGACCGCCCCGGACGGTGCGGAGGAGGAGATCTTTCTGAACGGCGTGAACCTTGGTGCGGCCTCCGCCGGGAACTACCCCGGCGAGTTCGGCATTGATAAGGAGACGTATCTTCGCTGGTTCGGCTATATCAGCGATTTGAACGTGCAGGTCATCCGCGTCTACGTCAACCAGATGCCGGACTTTTACCAGGCGCTGCTGGAGATCAACAGCCGCTCGGAGAAACCGCTGTGGCTGCTGCACGGCGTCTATGCCGACGAAGATATGATCGCTGAATACGGCGACGCCTTTGCCGGAGAATTCCGCCGGGGCTTTCTGCAGGACATCCGCAATGCGGTCGACATGATTCATGGCAGCGCCGAGATCGAAAAGCGCCCCGGCAATGCGGGCGGCCGCTACACAGCGGACGTGTCCCGCTGGGTGATCGGCTGGATCCTGGGCATCGAATGGGATTCCGACTTTGTCAACGGCACCAATGCCGCCGAGAGCGATAAGACCGCTTTCTCCGGCACCTATGTCCGCACCGAGAACGCCCAGCCCTTTGAGGTTTTTTTGGCGGAGGCTGCCGAGACGGTAATCGCCCGGGACCTGGAATACGGGACGCAGCGCCCTGTCGCGCTGTGCAACTGGTGCACCACCGACCCGCTGGATCACCCCAACGAACCCAATCCGGACAAGGAGGACAGCGCGTCCGTGGATCCGGAACATATCCTGGCGACAAATGCCTTTCAGGCAGGTTTTTTCGCATCCTACCACGTCTATCCCTATTACCCCGAGTTTCTCAGCTATGACAGCAAATATCTGCAGGGCGAGGATCCCGATCCCTATCTGCAGTATCTGAAAGAGCTGAAGGCGCATCACACGATGCCGGTGCTGATTTCCGAATATGGGATCCCGGCTTCCCGCGGCATTGCGCATGAGAACGTCGTCACGGGAATGAGCCAGGGCCATGTCAGCGAGAGACAGCAGGCAGAGTGGCTGATCGCCCTCAACCAGGACATCCGGGAGGCGGGCTGCGCCGGAGGGCTGATCTTTACCTGGCAGGACGAGTGGTTCAAACGCAACTGGAACACGAT
>CACYDX010000035.1 GCA_902773255.1 Oscillospiraceae bacterium | reverse complement strand
TGACAGGGTGGAGCGAAGCCCGAAGCTGTTATGACATGGAACGGTATCCAATGCTGTCAGTTGGAGACATCACGCTTCAGTGCAACCATGATAAGGATCCGGATGTTGCAATAGAGAAATGGCAGAGAAGGAAGCAACGGGTCAACTATGATAATATGATAGCGGTTTTTATTACTGATAACCCCTCATTGGAGAAAAAGTTTGATCGAATAGAAAGAATAGATAAGAAATACTGTCTGATTCCGTGGGAAGATCCTGATCCGCACTCAGTCAGAATTCCGGAAAGGAAAGGAATTCCCTGGCGCGATACGGCGATCGGCACCGGAAAGCCCGGCAGGGGACTTAATCTGGGGGCAATGATGCGCGGTTCAGATGATGTGGTAATAGAAGAGAGACTTTACAGATAAAGAGTCCGCTTCTGAGGTTTGACCTTGGAGCGTTTAGGCTGGTTTGCACGGATGAAGTCATAAGAGAGGATATGTTGATGTTGGAGAATGCGCCTGTTAGAATAGCCCTTTGGGGATACGGCGATTATGGAAAACAAGCTGCTGAGAGCATGAAACTGTTTTGGGGCGGGGCATATACTGTCACAAAGATATATGATATTGAAAAGCGTGGCAGAGATCCGTGGTGGGAGCTTGAGATATCAGATGTGGCAAATATCGGGGAAGACTACCGCAGCGGGGCATTCGAAAAAGTTGTTGTTTGTATAAATAATGGCGGAGCGAGGGCAAAAGTAAAAGAAAAACTGAAAACAATGCAGATCCCCCCAGTTTTTTCCGGGAAATGAGGAAGACATCGTTCCTGCCTTGCAGTTAGAACAGAGCAGGGACTTTTCTCTGCATGTGAAGGGAAGCGATTATTCCTTATACAGTTTGAAGAATATGAGAGGTGCGAAAGCTGATCATTCCTGGGAGGAACTTATGTACCTCTTTAACGAAGACGGAAAAATGCCGGAAGAGATTTTTGTCGAATTAAGAACTTTCGAACCGGACAAAAAGGTAATGGTGCCGTTCCGTCTTAAGAATGCAGTCCCGGAAAGAGTGAATATAGACGGACAGTGCTGTGTGCTGGCGAGATTGTGTTCTAATAATTACTGGCATTTTACCTTCCAGAACGCGGATTGCGTGTCCATGCTCGAAGACGCCGGCTATAAGGGAAAATACATTATCCCGGATACAAAGAGCATCCTTGCTCTTATGGGCTTGCTGGGCGTAGATAATACCAGGATCGTTAAACTTGGTGATCTGGAGAATCATAAGGTTTATGAGTTCGAAGAGCTGGTATTGCTGAGTTTTAACGGTAACGGTTTTGATTACTCCATAACCGCAGTAACCGATGTGGCAAAGAAAGTCAAAAAACAGCTTACACTGAATAAAGATGCACCGAAAAAACTGTATGTGAAAAGAATAGGAATGCGCCGGCTTATTAATGGTGACGAAATTGCTGAAAAACTGGGCTTTGAAATATTCGTTCCTGAAGAGCACTCTGTGAAAGAGCAGATGGAAGCGTTCTACAATGCGGATATCGTGATGACCCCTCACGGCGCAAATTCTACGAACTGCATTTATATGCGGGAAGGAGCGGTGTTTATCGAATTGTTCAGTTCCGGATGGCACAAATTGCTGAATCGTCATGCCTGCGAACACATTGGGATACATTACATCAGTGAGATCGGTGCACCGATTACGAAACTGAAGGATCCGAGTGACGGACTTTTCACGGATTTCACCATCAGCGAAGTAAAAGTCAGAAATCTGATTGAAAGGGCGGAGAAATTGTTATGCACGAGAATATGAAAAAAGTTTCGGTGATCATACCTGTCTATAATGTGGAAAAGTATCTGCCCGCATGTCTTGACAGCGTGCTGGGACAGAGCCTTCAGGAACTTGAGTGTATCTGCATAGACGATGCTTCTCCGGACAGTTGCGGGGATATCCTGGATGAATACGCTGCAAAGGATGAGCGCATCCGCGTTCTGCACCTGACCGAGAACCATATGCAGGGCTATGGCAGAAACCGCGGTCTTGAGATGGCTGAGGGAAAGTATGTTTACTTTCTGGACTCAGATGATATGATCACATCCAACGCCATGGAGGAACTGTATCAGCTTGCGGAGCGGGATGAACTGGACGGAATTTATTTCGATTCACAGATCCTGTTGGAGACGGAGGATCTGGCGCGAT
This sequence comes from Oscillospiraceae bacterium, assembly GCA_902773255.1. Taxonomy (GTDB): domain Bacteria; phylum Bacillota; class Clostridia; order Oscillospirales; family Oscillospiraceae; genus Limivicinus. Next base: position 1,095 of record CACYDX010000035.1, on the reverse strand, counting down.
TTGCGGAGTCTTATATCTGTGTTCGCAAGGGAGATTATCCGGATGAAGTGTTTACCGGACGGGAACTGATGGAGCTTTTCATGAAAAACGGCGAGTGGATGGTCTATGTCCAGCGCCAGTTCTGGCGGAGGGACTTCCTGCTGGAAAACGAGGTGTTTTCACCGGAGAAAACAGAACATGAGGATGATCTGTTCTCATATATGGCGGCACTGCTCGCAAAACGCGTACGATATGTACGTAAGGATTACTTTATCCGCCGCTATCGGAGCAACTCTGTCATGACCAGACCGCTCCATCCGAAAGATTTTGCCGGTTATTTCAGGATCTTCATAAAAATGATAGAATTTGCCGATAAGCACCAAATCAGTGGAACAGGGGTAGACGGTGGAATCTACAAGATATTTACTCTTATGATCAATCACCTTGATGTTTTTGACACGGAGGCGGATCCTGCAGACTGGTTTACCCCGGAGGAACAGAAGGACTACCGCCTGTTCAGGGTGTTTCTTGAAAGCTATAAGAGACTGAACAGTTATGATATGATCCTTTGGGCGCCGCTGGCTTCTTACGAAACGATCTGGCTGTATGGTGCCGGGCGCTTTGCCAGACGAACATACTCGCGTCTGCAAAAGCGTAATATTCGCGTAGGGGGGTTCTTCGTAACGAGTGCAGAGGGCAACCCTGAGCGGCTTTTTGGTCTTCCTGTAATCCCTATCGAAACAGTTGACAGCCTGGCGGAGGGTGATGTGGTTGTTGTTGCAATGGCGTCAAATATGCATATCGGTCCGGAGGAGATCCTGAAGCAGAAAGGTTTTCCGTATTTTCTGTTTTTCAATGATGATCTGAAAGGACCGATGGGACCTCAATCGGAGACAGAGTAAGATGACAGAAGTCGAATATGTTCTGGATAATTTCGACCGGCAGTTTGCAGCTTTGAGGGAGAGAAAGATCCTGCTTCACGGCTCAAGAAATTATGCAGAGGCTATTCTCCGGCGCTTTGGAAAAGAGTATAACTTTGTTGGCGTTATGAGCATGGACCCTCTGGAGGGAGAATCATGGAACGGTCTGCCTATCCTTCAGGAGGAGGATCTTTAC
>CACYDX010000034.1 GCA_902773255.1 Oscillospiraceae bacterium | reverse complement strand
TGGACCAAATATATGTCTGAGCAGATAATGCGCGACACTGCCAAGGCTGATAAGGACTGGGCCGTTGTGTTCCTCAGATACTTCAACCCCATTGGGGCGCACCCGAGCGGACTAATCGGGGAAGACCCACGCGGAATCCCGAACAATCTGATGCCCTTCATTTCACAGGTTGCGATCGGCCGAAGAGACCACCTCAGCGTATTCGGCAATGATTACAACACCGTGGACGGTACAGGTGTGCGTGATTATATACATGTAGTGGACCTTGCCAGAGGCCATGTTGCAGCAATTGATCATATGAGAAAGCAGCGCGGCGAATCGGTATTCAATCTTGGTACGGGCAAGGGCTGCAGCGTGCTTCAGCTCATTCATGCTTTTGAGAATGTAAACGGCATCAAAATTCCCTACGAAATAGTTCCCAGACGTGCCGGAGACGTTGCGACCGTATTTGCTGCTACTGATAAATCAGCTGTGATCCTCGGTTGGAAAGCAGAATACAGCATTGAGGACATGTGCCGCGACTCATGGAACTGGCAGTCTAAAAACCCGATGGGCTATAACGGATAAACGGAGGATCATCATGAACAGCTCTTATCCGAATCTGCTGAGTCCTATAACCGTCAGAGGACATGAATACAGAAACCGTGTTGAATTCGGTCCAACGCTCTTTGCCCATTCTATCTTCACCATTCCGGAGATAAAGGAAAACGTATACCGCATGGTAGAAGACAGAGCTAAAGGCGGTGCCGCCGCTGTTTCTACAGGCGAGATATGTGTTAACTTTGAGGAAGGCATAACGGATTTTGCCTTTCACAAAGTCGACTACAGCATGACAAGCGGTGAGGATTTCAACGCCCTCAGTGAATATGCAAATAGGATAAAGAAGCACGGAGCTATCGCACTGTTCGAGGTATGCCATGAAGGCTGCGCCGCACACGCGCCGGATGGCATCACCGTATACGGACCTGATGAATTCGATCGTGCCGACGGCGTTCACGTGCATGCCTTTAACAGGAAGATGATGCGCAAAGTTTGCAAAGATTTCCGTAAATTCGGGGAATTTGCCGCAGCAGCCGGTTTTGATGGTGTTCTTCTGCATGGCGGACATGGATTTTTGCTCCAACAGTTCGTATCATGCGGAACGAACCACCGTACCGACCGCTACGGCGGCAGCGCGGAAAACAGGGCAAGGTTTCCAAAGCAGATATTGAGAGCACTGCGTAAAGGCCTAGGTCCCGACAAGATAATCGAACTCCGGTTCTCTGCTCAGGATGGTGTGGATGTTCCCGGCGCAATGACGATTAATGACACAATAGAATTTGCAAAACAGATCGACGGGCTTGCCGATATTTTCCATGTCTCCAACGGGCTCAAGGAAAAGGGCAACTCCACCGGAACCTTCTCCAGCCACTATGACATTCACGGCGTTAACGTCGGGTATGCACGGAAGATCAAAGCTGTATTGAAAAAAACTCTTGTTTCCGTGATCGGCGGTCTCAATGATCCTGATCAGTGCGAGGAGATAATAGCTTCCGGCGCTGCTGATTTCGTTGTATTCGGCAGACAGGGATTTGCCGATCCAGAATTCGTCAATAAAGTCATTGAGGGAAGGACTGACCGTATCCGCCGCTGTGTCAGATGCTTCAACTGCTATCCCGGCAGCATAGAGCATCCCTCGGATATCGATTTCAATGAGCGTGGCCTCACTCCGGATTACCTGAAGAAGATACTCAGTCCCGCCGCCATGGGCAGATGCACCGTGAATCCTGACAGCGGATTCGGAAGAATACCTTTCGACTGTCTACCTGATGTCAAAGAGCATAAGAAAGTCCTCGTTATAGGAGGTGGCCCTGCCGGCATGCAGGCTGCAATAACCGCCTCTCAGAGAGGCCATGATGTTACACTCATCGAAAAAGAAGATAGTCTCGGCGGAACAGTACGCATGTTTGCTGAAAAGGATCCCCACAAGAAGGATCTTCTTGAATTTATTAACGTACTTGAAAGAGACCTCAAAGACTGCGCAAAAGTTATCAGAGGTACGGCAGCAACTCCGGACTTCATAACTGAGTTTGCAGCGGACGTCACCCTGATAGCGACCGGATCCGTGTACAAGGAGCCAGTGAAGACCGAAGGCTATGAAAACCTTACAGATATCCGAAAAGCATATACAGATACACCTGAAAGAAAGAGCGTTATTATTCTCGGCGGCGGTATGTCTGCATGCGAAACAGCCGTATTCCTTGCGGAACACGGCTGCAGTGTAAAGATGATTATAAGAAGCAGATTTCTTGCCAAAGAGATATTCGGGGGAGCCAGAAATGCTCTTCTCACGCTTATGGAAAAACTCGGTATAACTGTTGTCTATGAAGCCAGATTCAAGAGCATAGAGCCAGGGGTGGTAAACTGCGTATTCCCGGATGATACGGAGACCTCTTTCAGTGCAGATATTGTTTACGGCGCGCTGGGAAGCAAGCCGCAGGATGAACTTTACAGAGAGCTTATCCTCTCCGGTCTGCAGATCTTCGCCATAGGCGACACGGCCTGTCCGGGAAGGATAGTGGATGCGGTCCACGGAGCATACGACAGAGCAGTTCAGATAGGCACCTGAAAACTGAACACATAAAAAGATCCACATTAAGTGGATCTTTTTTTATACTTTAATCAGCTTTCTCATGACCTCAGGAGCTATTTTTGACACCTTGCGATCATATGTCATGAGACCGTTGAGTTCGTCTTCAACGTCCGTTATCTGCGTATATACCGCAGCACAGAGGCCTTCTTCAACAGCCGGTCTTATCTGCTCCTCATAGAGCTCCTCGATCGCAATTTCCAGCTGAGCCGGTATCTCAAACTTTTTGTATCCGAAATACCTGTCATTAAAGGTGTGACCGGCTACCTTGTGGCTGTATCCGCCGAACTCGCTCAGCATAACAGCCCGTCCGAGGCGATCCTTTTTATACTTATAGTTTTTGAAATACACATGGTAGCTGCGAACATTGCCTATGCCCTGATCATGCCAGCCCGAGGCATGATCTATCAGTCTGGTGCGGTCGATGTTCTTTATCATTTGGCAGAATTTCTTTGAGTCGAACTGTCCCCACCCTTCATTGAAGGGTACCCACATAACTATGCACGGGCAATTATAGAGGAGCTTTACCATGCCTGAAAGCTCAGCTCTGTATGCGGCTCTCCCATCCGGATCCATCCTGCCGAAAAGCAGATAAGCATTGTCTTTTATGCTGATCCCGGTGAAAAGAGGAGCGGTGATCACTGCCGGGTTATACATTCCTCCGCCGTTAGGCATATCCTGCCATACAAGCATGCCTATCCTGTCGCAGTGATAATACCAGCGCAGCGGCTCAATTTTCACATGCTTGCGGATCATATTGAAGCCCATGGTTTTAGCTATGCGAATATCGAAAGAAAGAGCTTCATCGGTAGGTGCGGTATAAAGTCCGTCCGGCCAATATCCCTGATCGAGGATGCCGTTCTGAAAATACGGCTTATTATTTAGGAACAGTCTGGGAACTCCCTTTTCATCTTTGTTCACAGATATCTTGCGCATTGCAAAATAGCTGTGTACCAGATCCTTGCCGCATTTGGCGGTAAACCCGTAAAGCTTGGGGTTTTCAGGACTCCATGCCTCAAATCCCGGCACTGGGATAACTGCGGGGAGCAGGTAGTCCTTGCCGTTGAACGTAGCATATGCTTCGCTCTCGCCTACCACTTCAGCCTCAATGGAAACACTTGCCTTGTCAAAATTCGGCGTTATTCTCAGAGATCTGATGTATTCATCCTCAACTGCTTCGATCCAGACAGTCTGCCAGATGCCGCACTGGGGAGTATACCAGATACCGCCGCGTCTTGTTCTCTGCTTTCCTCTTGAGCCGGAGCCGTGATCTGTATCGTCAGATACTCTGACTGTTATATTGATGGTGCTTTCGGTCACGGCCTTGCTTATATCCGCCTCGAAAGGAAGATATCCGCCTGAGTGCGAGCAAATCTGAATATCATTTACCCACACAACTGCGTCGCGGTCAACCGCATTGAAATGCAGTATAAGACGCTTCCCGAGGAATCCTTCGGGCAGCTGCTGTCTGCGGTGGTACCAGATGAATTCATCTCTTTTTACCGGCCTTTCAACTCCGGAAAGCTCACTTTCGGGCGAAAAAGGCACAACTATATTTCCGTCAAAACTTTTAGGATGGCGGGTGGATTTATTTATAGCATAATCCCAGATCCCGTTCAGGTTGAGCCAGTTGCCGCGGGCAAGCTGCGGTCTCGGATACTCCGGCAGCGGGTTATTGTAATCAACACTCTCTGTCCAGGGTGTATTCATGTGTATTTTTCTCCGTTTTTCAGAATAAGCCTGAGAATCCGCCCATTCCCTGAAGCTTTGACATCGCTTCATTTGTGCGGTCATCACTGAGCTTCAATGCTCCGTTCACTGCAGCAAGTATGAGATCCTGCAGCATCTCCACATCTTCAGGATCAACAACTTCCGGATCGATCTCTATGGATTCGAACTGTCTCGTTCCGGATACCACGGCCTTAACTGCTCCACCACCCGATGTGAATTCGAATTTTGATGTTTCGAGTTCCTGCTGCATCTTCAGGAAGTCCTGCTGCATCTTCTGCGCCTGCTTCATCATGTTCATCTGACTGCCGCCGCCGTATCCACCGCGAAAATTGTTTTTACCCATTATATGATCCCCCTTATCTGAATTCTACAATATCGAACTTTCTCAGTTCTTCAATATCTCTTACTTTATGCTGCTCTTCCGGCATTTCAGAGACCATCACTCTCACTTTTCTGTTGAAGAGCTGCTCAAAGCGGTTTTCTATCTTTGCTTTCTTATCCGGAGCACTGAGCGCTTTTCTGTTGAACTCTGTCCTGACCATAACGCGGAGCAGATCGCCCTCGAGGTCCCATTTAACAGCTGAGGGATCGGTCATTATAACCCTTGTCCCCATTGGGAATACCGCTGCTATATCTTTGACAGCTGAAGCCATGTCAAAGTTGTTATCATCAGGAGCCGCTTCGGCCTTTGCAGTTATTTCTTCAAACTTTTCCGCTGATGCTGTTTCTTCTGCTGGATGCTGATCGTGTACCTTTTTCTCCTCAGGCTCAACGGCTGAGTCCGGGGCAGGAGTTTCTTCAGCTTTAATGTTTTCAGGCTCTTTCGTTTCCGGCATCCCGGTCATTACCGTATGCTCTGACACTGCAGTTTCCGATCCACAAGACACTGCCGGCATGCCGTTTTCGAACGCACGCTCGAGCTTAGCCAGTCTTGCTTTAACTGCATAGAGCGAATCCTGGACTTTGCTGTCGCACATGGTTATAAGGCACATCTCCGCAGAGATCTTTGGGTCTGAAGAATCCCTCATCTGCGCTGCTCTGATCTCCAGCGTCTGCATCAGGGCTATCAGTTCGTCCGTCGAATGGCTGTCAGCATATCTCTTCAATACGGCCTGATCAAAACCGCCTGACACAAGTCCGCCGCCGTCAGGCGGCATGATCCTATAGAGGAGCACATCCCTTATCAGCTGAGACATCTCTCTCAAAACTCCGGAAGGATCCTTTCCCTGCATCCACAGCTCATTGAATCTGCTGACGGCGCTTTTCGCATCGCCTTTGAAAACGTCCTCCAGCAGCGATTGGGTCGCAATACTTCCGGCAAGGCCCAGACAGGTATAGATGTATTCCTCATCGATCTTTGAGGCCGAGGCGCACTGATCAAGCAAACTGAGTGCATCACGCATACCGCCTTCCGCCATTCCGGCAAGAAGACCGGCTGCATCTGAAGTAAGCTCAAAGCCTTCCGCCGAAGCTATTTTGAGCAGGTGCTCCTTTATGAGACCCGTTGGGATCCTCTTGAAGCTGAAACGCTGGCATCGGGAAAGAATCGTTGCAGGTACCTTTGAAAGTTCAGTCGTAGCAAGCACGAACAGGAGATGTTCGGGCGGCTCTTCAAGGATCTTCAGCAGTGCGTTGAAGGCAGGCTTGGAGAGCATATGCACTTCATCAATGATATAGACTCTCTTCTTTAATATAGCCGGTGAGTATATCGCCTCATCGCGGAGAGCGCGGACATCGTCCACACCATTGTTTGATGCAGCATCGATCTCAACTATCTCGGGAGCAGAACCGTCCAATATACTTTTGCAGGAAGCACACTCACAGCAGGGGTTCCCGCTTAAAGGATGTTCACAGTTGACGGCTCGCGCCAGAATCCTTGCACAGGTGGTCTTCCCCGTACCCCTGGAGCCTATGAACAGATATGCATGAGAGAGATGGCCTGAAGCCACCTGGTATTTTAAAGTATCAGTTATCTGCTGCTGGCCTACCACCTCATCGAATGTGACCGG
>CACYDX010000033.1 GCA_902773255.1 Oscillospiraceae bacterium | reverse complement strand
TGCAGGAGAAGATAGGCATCTCCAACAGAGTGCAGAAATTCGTGGACTGCAGGAGCAAGGATGCCAGCAAGCGGGAGATATACATCGTTGAAGGTGATTCTGCAGCCGGTTCATGCAGGCAGTCGAGAGACGCTGAATTCCAGGGTGTGATGCCCGTACGAGGCAAGATCCTCAACTGCCTGAAGGCTGACTACGTCAGGATATTCAAAAGCGAGATCATAACCGATCTGCTGAAGGTGCTCGGCTGCGGCGTTGAAGTCCGGGACAAGCATACGAAAGATCTTTCGTCCTTCGATATCAACAGCCTTAAATGGAACAAGATAATCATCTGCACCGACGCCGATGTGGACGGCTTCCAGATACGAACTCTGATACTCACGATGCTATACCGTCTGACGCCTACCCTGATAAACGAGGGATACGTTTATATCGCGGAATCCCCGCTGTATGAGATAATAGACAAGGATAAGACATACTTTGCCTATTCAGACAGAGAAAAGGCTGAGATCGTTGAAAAACTGGGCAACAGAAAGCTTCAGATAAACAGAAGCAAGGGACTCGGTGAAAATGACCCCGAGATGATGTGGCAGACAACGATGAACCCCGCTACGAGAAGGCTGATTAAAGTCCTTCCGGAGGATGCTGAGGTGATGTCTGAGATGTTCGATCTGCTGCTGGGTGATAATCTGGAGGGCAGAAAGAAGTTCATCTCCGATTACGGTTACAAATACCTGGATATGCTCGATGTTTCCTAAGGAATGAGAAATGGCTGGCAATAAAAGAAAAACAACAAAAAAAGATACTGTAAAAACGCCTGTCGAGGCCAGGGCAATAGAGCAGCCTATCACGCAGACTCTTGAGTCGAACTACATGCCCTATGCGATGAGCGTGATCGTTTCTAGAGCCATACCCGAGATAGACGGCTTCAAGCCCTCTCACCGCAAGCTGCTCTATACCATGTATAAAATGGGACTGCTGACAGGCCAGCGTCAGAAAAGCGCCAATATTGTCGGCAGAACGATGCAGCTCAATCCCCACGGTGATGCAGCCATCTACGAGACAATGGTGAGGCTTTCCACAGGCAACGAGGCACTGCTGGCTCCTTTCATCGATTCCAAAGGCAACTTCGGAAAGGTGTATTCGAGAGATATGTCATATGCCGCCTCACGTTACACCGAGGCAAAGCTCGCCCCTATCTGCAATGAGATCTTCAGGGATATCGACAAGGACACCGTGGATTTCGTCGACAGCTATGACGGCACACAGCAGGAGCCCGTGCTGCTTCCGACGGCATTTCCCAATATTCTCGTATCCGCCAATTCCGGCATAGCAGTCGGTATGGCAAGCATGATATGCGGGTTCAATCTGAACGAAGTATGCGATGCCGCGATAAACTATATAAAGGATCCCGAGTACGATCTTTTCGGTTCTATGCCTGCTCCCGATTTCTCCACAGGCGGAGAGATCATCTTCAACCGTGCCGAGATGGAGGAAATATACAGGACAGGGAAGGGCAGCTTCAAGATAAGGTCGAAATGGAGATATATCAAAGAGCAGAATATCATCGAGATCTATGAGATACCCTATACCACGACCACTGATATAATAATCGACAAGATATCCGATCTGTGCAAATCCGGTAAGATAAAAGAGATTTCGGATATGCGGGATGAGACAGACCTGAACGGACTCAGACTTGCGATAGAGCTGAAAAGAGGTACGGATCCCGAGAAGCTTATGCAGAAGCTCTTCAGGCTGACGACTCTTCAGGACGTGTTTTCCTGCAACTTCAATATTCTGGTAGCCGGCAACCCCAAGGTGATGGGCGTTAAGGAGATACTAGACGAGTGGACAGCCTGGCGGACGGAATGCATAAAGCGAATGATCTTCAGCGATATAGCAAAGAAGAACGAAAAGCTGCATCTGCTCACGGGTCTGGAAAAAATACTGCTTGATATCGATTACGCCATCGATATCATTAAAAACACGGAGCTTGAGGAAGAGGTCGTTCCCAATCTGATGATGGGTTTCGGGATAGATGAGACACAGGCTGAATACGTTGCAAACATCAAGCTGAGGAACATCAACAGGCAGTATATCCTGAACAGGACTTCGGAGATCAAAACGCTGAAGGATGAAATTGATCATCTGAAGGAAGTTCTCAACAGCAACAGAAAGATCCGCGGTCTTATCATCGAAGATCTCAGAAGGATAAACAAAAAATATGTCATTCCCAGAAGGTCAGAGATAGTCTATTCCGCAGATCTGCCTGAGACGCCGGATGAACCGGCGATTGAAGATTATCCGTGCTATATAATCTTCACTTCCGAAGGCTATCTTAAAAAGCTTTCTGTTCCGGCCTACAGGAACAGCACTGACCAGAAGCTGAAGGAAGGGGACAGCATCTCGGAGATATTCGAGACCAGCAACGGAAACGAGCTTATATTCTTTACCGACAGAAACCAGGCATACAAGCTCAGGATAAACGATATTGAGGATTCCAAATCGGCAAATCTCGGGCAGTTCATGCCGGCAAAGCTCGATTTCGATGAAGGGGAAAAGATCATCTCGGCATACATAACGGGTGATTATTCCTCAAGTCTGCTGTTCGTTTACGAAAACGGCAAGGTCTCTAAGGTGCCGATGTCCGCTTACGTCACCAAGTCAAACAGGAAAAAGCTGATCAATGCCTACAGCGACAAGAGCAGACTCGTAAAGATCATCCGGATAGAGGGCGACACCGAAATAGTTCTTTTCTCGAACGACAACAGGGCACTACTGTTCAACTCCGCAATGCTGCTTTCTAAAGCCGGCAGAACTTCGGAAGGCGTTTACGTACTCACGAAAAAGAAGGACAGAACGGTCATCGACGCTAAGACCGCCGAGCTGTCGGGTCTTTCTGATCCCACTGTCTATAAGGTCACCAGGATACCGTCTTCAGGGCAGATGCTCAGAGAAGACGATAATGTTGAAAAACAGCTTTCTTTTATTGACTGATCACAAGGCTGTAAGAGGG
>CACYDX010000032.1 GCA_902773255.1 Oscillospiraceae bacterium | reverse complement strand
TGATTGAAGTCGCCTCCGGCTATTACATAATTGCCTTTGTCATACTCGGCTTTGATGAATTCTCTAAGCTGTTTTGTCTGAGCTATCTTGCCTTCCCCGCTGTCATATGCCTCAAGGTGCAGATTGACAAGAACGAGTTCTTTATCGCTCCCCTCGATCGGTATATAGCTCACGAGCAGGCAGCGTTTGAGGTTTGCCACCCTCAGCGGCCACGAGAATGGGCAGGGCAGAGATATGCGCTCGGCTTTAGCGATATTGCGCGTAGAGCAGGTGAGCAGTCCGCTGTTTACCATGCCGATGGGCTTGATGACCAGAGTATTGGGGTTGGGTACAAAGGGGCAGGAGAAATTGAGCGCAAAGACCGCATCGCCGCTGCCCAGAACTTCTCTTTCATCCACTTTGTATGTGCGGGTGGACTTCTTGTCCACTTCCTGGAGCATGACAAAATCATAATCTCCACTGCAGACGTTCTTTATACCCTCAAGGTATTCATTCACGGTGGCCTTATCCGCCGCCATGGAGTGGGTCCCGCCGTCCATGATGAAATCCGAGCCTGCGCCGAGACCGGCATAGCCTATGTTCCAGCTGAGTATCCTGAAGTCCGCGCCTGAGGCGGGGACCGAAAGGGCTGCTCCTGCAGAATCTTTCACAGCTTCGGCAGTTTCAGTGCCGGCAGGCTTGAACTCCGTAACGGTAAGGAAGCCGAAAAGGCCTGCCACCGCAACAACGATCACCAGAACGATTATAAGAAGTATTTTCAGAAACTTTTTCATCGGAAAACCTCCCCGCAGTTTAATATCAGGCGGATCAGAACAGCAGTCTGTTCAGCTGCCTGTATCCTTCGGCAAGCAGATCTTCATCGCTTATTGCTGATGATGAGTCTGTCTCGGAAGGAATGAGCGACATCTGGTATGCTATAGCTCTCTTTTCATTCAGTTCCGTTTTTGCAAACTCGATTATCTTTTTCTCTATTTCACCGTGGTCTTTTATCTCTCCGGGAAGTATGTGCTTCACCGTGTAGCCCAGATCCGCAAGCGCGCGGGCTATCAGGAGGCCTCTCGGGCACAATGTCGGATCCATCGCTTCACCCATGATAACGGGCACCAGTCCCTTTTCTATTCCGTATCTGAGCCTTGAGATCCCCTTGCTGAAGTCTTCCGTCTTAGCGACCTCTTCGAAATCCACGGGTGTTTCCGCTGCTTCTTCGTCTTCGACAGTGCCCATGCCGAAATCACCATAGAACGTGATATAGGCAAGCTCTTCCCTGGTAAGAGCGTTTCTCAGCGCATTCATCTCATACTGCTCATAGTAAGCCTGATACGGCTTTCTTCTTATATCGATGAGCGTGGTGATGCCGTTTTTCTTCAATTCCCCGATAAACTCTCTGATATCTGGAAAACCTGCGTATCCTATCGTATAAAGCACTGAACCCATATGTTTTTCCCCTGTTTAAGGTCTTTTTTCTTCAATAAAATACCATAACGGTATGCTGATATCAATCTTTTCGGATCACAGATACCTGTCTGTCACGGACAGTTTTTTTACGGTTTTAGCCGCCACGAAGAACATGACCGCAATGAAAACGATGAACACCAGGATCAGGCCGTCCTGATTTCTCATGGCAAGGTAGTCATATGTTCCGTGCAGCAGGACCGGCACAATTACCGCCAGCAGCCTGCAGCCTTTGGATGCTGAGAGATCCCCGTTTACTTCATGGCCCTTGGCCGCACCGTAGAACGCTCCCATGAAAACGCCGAAGCAGGCATGGCCCGGTATTGCTGTGACCGCTCTGGCGATGGCGGTGGTGAATCCGTAGGCTGTGACATACATTATGTTCTCCCAGAGGGAAAAACCGAGGCTCACGGCGCAGGCATAGACTATCCCGTCGAACCGGCAGTTAAAATCCGGTGCGCGCCATGTGCGCAGTTTAAGGATGAGGTATTTGAAGCCCTCCTCGGAGATCCCGATGACAATGAAGCACAACAGCAGATAGTATGCCTTGCTGCCCGCCTGCGTCACATAAGGCAGGGCAGCTATGCCGATATTCTCGGTTATCTGGGCAAGTGCCGTCGATATGGCGCCGAAAAGCGCAAGACGCCATATAATGGACCATGGCTCCTTTTCAAGTCTGTCCATCCTGTAGACATATATAAGGAGCACTATGGCCGGAATAACTGCCGCAGCTATCAGTATCACGCTCGGAGAAAGGAACAGTATCGGGATGAGACTGAACATGCAACATACCACCTCTCATTAACCGAAATTCTAATTCATGCGCCACAGACTGTCAATTGATTTTCTTGATTTAAAAGCCGCCTTGTCGTATGATTGGGAAAAAGCAGATGAGAGGAGACACCGCCATGTTTGAACTGGTACAGGTATCGGAGAGGACTTATTACATTCAGAGCCCCGCCAAGATCGGCCTTGTGAAGCTGGGCGGAGACGAGGTATGTCTCATCGACAGCGGAAACGACAAGGACGCCGGCAGAAAGATCCGACAGATCCTGGATGCAAACAAATGGAAGCTCACGGCAATCTACAACACACATTCCAACGCCGACCATGTAGGCGGTAACCGCTACCTGCAGAACCAGACAGGCTGCAGGATATTCGCTCCCGGCATAGAGCGGGACTTCACAGTGCACCCCATACTCGAAACGGCTTTCCTTTACGGAGGCTATCCGGTGAAAGAGCTGCGCCACAAATTCCTCATGGCGCAGGACAGCGACGCTTCACTCCTCACGACCGGCACACTTCCCGAAGGCTTCGAACTCATACCCCTTCCCGGTCACTTCTTCGACATGTGCGGCTTCCGCACCCCGGATGATGTCGTATTTCTTGCCGACTGCCTTTCAAGCAGGGAGACTCTTGAAAAATACAGGATCGGCTTCATTTACGATGTGGCCGCCTATCTTGATACTCTCGAGAAGGTAAAGGATATGAGCGCGGCGATGTTCATACCATCCCACGCCGCGGCAACGGAGGATATACGGGAGCTTGCCCAGTACAACATCGACACGGTGAATGAGATCGCCGCAAAGATCCTGGATCTCTGCGCAGAACCGCTGTGCTTCGAGCAGCTGCTGCAGATGCTTTTCAGAGAGTACTCGCTCACTATGAACTTCGAGCAGTATGTGCTCGTCGGCAGCACGGTCAGATCCTATCTCAGCTGGCTCAAGGACAAAGGCGGACTGGCAGCGATGTTCGAGGACGGCATGCTGCTCTGGCGAAGGAGCTGAAGTCTTGAGTGCGAAGATATATATAATAAGGCACGGCCAGACCGAGATGAACAGCCGCAAAGTCCTTCAGGGCAGGACCGATCTGCCCCTGAATACCGATGGCATAGTCCAGGTCGCTAAAACAGCTGAATTGCTGAATGATATGGGCATCTGCTTCGACTGCGTTTTTTCAAGCCCCCTGATACGGGCGGTCCGCACTGCCGAACTTCTCTCCCCCGGGGCAGAGATCAAAACGGATGACAGGCTCATTGAGATGGATTACGGTCCTTACGAGGGCATGGATCTGTATTCTCCTGCTCCCAAAGTCATCAGGTTTTTCAGTGATTTCACGAACAATCCGGCGCCTGAGGGGATGGAGCCTCTTGATCACGTTGTTGCCAGAGCGGGTGAATTCATCGAGAGCCTGCGGAGCATGAACGGAAACATCCTGATATCCACCCACGCGATAGCCATGAAGGGAATACTTGAATACCTCACTCCGGAATCGCACGGCTCCTACTGGTCGAAGCATATAGGGAACTGCGCCGTTTTCATGACGGAATTCGACGGTAAGCGCTTTTCAATTCCCTGCGAGGTTTTCAACCCTGCAAACGACATCCCTGAACAACGCAGAAGAAATCATAAAGAGGAAGAATAATGCGAGCAAGAAAACTGTTTAATAACCTGGTACTGGTATTGGGCATCCTGTGCCTTTTATATTATCTCGCCATGGGCATATTCGTCCGTTTCGGGCAGTCGCTGCTGTGGCTCTGGCCGTTAATGGGTGTGGTTTTCATCCTGCACTGGGCAGTGGTGAACAGGTCGATAAAGACGGGAAAGTCCGTGCCCCTGCCGAAGTGGCTGAGGATCATTTGCGTGATACTGATAGTGCTGGCACTGCTGGTATTCACATCTGTGCAGGTGATGATCTCATCGGCAGCCGCTAAGAAAGCCCCGGATGGCCTTGACTGCATAATAGTGCTGGG
>CACYDX010000031.1 GCA_902773255.1 Oscillospiraceae bacterium | reverse complement strand
TAGGCATTTTTTGGTTTCACCTCCGTGATGATTGATGACACGCTCACAAAAAGAAAACCTCTGCATCATGAAGACGCAAAGGCACAAAACAATCAGAATACTGTTATTGTCCTCGGCAGGATTTACGGCCTTGGCCACCTGCTGTCTTCGGAGCGCTTGCTTAATATATATCAAACGAAAGGCAATGTCAAGCAGAAAAATAAGCTTTTTCCAAAGAAAACGGCTATCCTTGCTTTTTGGGGCGATTCGGGGGTATACTCGGATAAAAGGGAGAAGGTATAACAGGAGAGAATTATAATGAAATACGATTTTGAAACATTCGTCGAGAGAACGGGAAAGGACTCCACCGCCGCGGACAAGGTGCCGTTCACGGTGCAGCCGGAAGAGGGCATAAAGAAGATACCCATGTGGGTGGCAGACATGAGCTTCCCAACGGCACCCTTCATAATCAATGCGATACGAGAAAGGCTTGAGACTCCGAGCTTTGGGTATTTTGAACTCCCGGAGGAGTATTACTCCGCAATAATAAACTGGCAGAGGGTCCGCAACGGAGTGGAAGACCTAAGCAAAGAGGACATCACCTATGAAAACGGCGTTCTCGGAGGAGTGTGCTCAGCCATAAGAGCCTTCACCGCCCCCGGAGACAATGTCCTTGTCCATTCTCCCACCTATGTTGGTTTCACGGGCACGATGAAAAGGCTCGGCAGGAACCTCATCCACAGCCCCCTCGTGCGCGATGCTGACGGAATCTGGCGGATGGACTATGAGGACATGGAGCGTAAGATAAAGGATTTCGGCATCCATCTGGCGATATTCTGCTCTCCGCACAATCCGACCGGCAGAGTTTGGGAGCTGGATGAACTGGAGAAAGCGGTCGAGCTCTTCAAGAGGAATGACGTGCTGGTGATCTCCGACGAGATCTGGTCGGATATAATAATGCCGGGCTATAAGCATATCCCGTTTCAGTCGGTCTCCGAAGATGCGAAAAACATGACCATGGCCTTCTATGCTCCAAGCAAGACCTTTAGCCTTGCGGGCCTCGTCGGTTCCTACGGGATCATCTATAACAGATACCTCAGGGACAGAGTACTGCGGGCATCCGAGAGCGCGATCTACAACGTCCCCAACGTGCTTTCGATGCGGGCGCTCATAGGGGCTTTTTCCGAAGAGGGCATGCTCTGGACGGATGAGATGTGCTCCGTGATAGAGGAAAATCTCGACTATGCCTGCACATTCATAAAGGAATATTTCCCCGGCGTCAGCGTGATGAAGCCACAGGGCACCTATATGCTGTATCTGGACTGCAGCAAATGGTGCAGGGAGCATAAGGAGACGATGCAGGAGCTTCAGCTGAGAGGCGTGAAGGCCGGCGTGATCTGGCAGGATGGTGAGGCCTTTGTCATGAAGGACACGATACGCATGAATCTTGCCCTTCCGACGCGCGTCCTGAAGGAAGCCATGGAACGGCTGAAAGAAAAAGCATTCGTATAAAGGAAAAACACAGAAAAACAGAAATGACCTCCAGTATGGCACTGAAAGCGTCATACCGGAGGTCTTGTTTCTGCCATCAAACTGCGTCTTCTTTCAAAGCTTCTATGATACTGTCGTCCTTGAGGCTGTTTATGCTGAGTAGCATGCTCAGGCCGACCACAGCGAAAACGGCCGCCGGAAGGCGGCCTTGTTATAAGAATAATCAGAACGGAGCTCCACCGTCATCCAGTTCGAATTCGAGGATCTCACCGCACTTCGGGCAGGTGATGGAGCCTTTTTTGAGAGTCTCCTCATCGAAGCTTATCTCCTCGCCGCATGAGGGGCAGGTAACATCATAGATGACGCCATCGTATTCAAGCTCAACGTCGTCCTCATCCTCTTCGGGCAGCTCATCTCCGGCTTCCCCGTCTTCCTCTGCCTCGTCTTCAGGCTCAACAAAGTCCGAAAAGGCAACAACATCGCCTATGTCGTCATCCTCGTCGTAGTCGCACAAACCGCACTCTTCGCAGTTGCCGTCGCATTCGTCGTCGAACATCTCGGGAGTGTCCAAATCACAGGTTATCTCCTCGAGATAGGAAAGCTCATCGCCTATCTCATCAAGAGCGTCCGCAAAGTCAAGGTTTGTATCCTTCAGATCCTCGATCTCGGATGCGATGTCCGCCATAAGATCCGAAACACAGGTCCAGAGCTTGCCGTCGCGGGTGTCCTTGTCCGCACCGAGGCCGTCGATAAGGCCTTTGAGATATGCAGCTTTTTCGGAAATCGTCATGATGTGCGTACCTCCTTATGTTCAGAATAGGGGGCAAAAGCCCCCTTTTTCATGATGGATAGCTAAAATTATCAGGCTCTGGAGAGATACTCTCCGGTGCGGGTGTCTACCCTGATCTTCTCACCGCGCTCTATGAAGAGAGGCACCTTGATCTCAGCGCCGGTCTCGAGAGTTGCGGGCTTGGTGGCGTTGGTGGCGGTGTTGCCGGCAAATCCCGGATCGGTTTCGGTGACTTCGAGCTCAACGAAGAAGGGAGGCTCAACATTGAAGACCTTTCCCTTGTAGGAATAGATCGTGCACTCCATGTTCTCCTTTACGAACTTGAAGTTGTCTCCAAGGACAGATTCGTCAACGGGCTCAAGCTCATAGGTCTCGGGGTTCATGAAGTAGTAAAGGTTGCCGTCTGCATAGCTGAATTCCGCGGTCATGCGGTCAACAGTGGCATTCTCGAACTTCGCAGTGGGGTTGAATGAAGTTTCGGTAACGGCACCGGTAATAACGTTCTTCATCTTGGTGCGGACGAAAGCAGCGCCCTTGCCGGGCTTGACATGCTGGAATTCCACTACCTGCATGACCTGACCGTCCATCTCAAAAGTAACGCCGTTTCTGAAATCACCTGCTGTAATCATAAAATGGTCCTCCCATAAATAAATACGTAATCAACTTAATAATTTTACTTTATGTAGTGTTATTTTGCAAGTACTATTTAAGTCAGTCCGCTTTCAGAGAACGATGAGCTGCTTCGGAGCTTTCGTGATCACTTCGCAGCCGCCCTCTCTCATAACGACAACGTCCTCTATCCTTACGCCGAACCTGCCGGGCAGATATATCCCCGGCTCCGCGCTCACCACAGCGCCTGCGGGCATCGGAGTATTACCAAGAGGATTCGCGTTCGGGGCCTCATGTATATCGAGCCCCAGGCTATGCCCGTACCCGTGGCCGAAATATTCACCGTATCCGGCATCGCTTATCACTTTTCTGGCGGCGGCGTCTATATCACAGCCATTCACGCCTGCGGCCGAAGAAGCTATGCCGGCAAGCTGGGCCTCGAGCACTATGGAATAGACTTTCCGCATTTCATCCGTCGCGTGGCCTACGGCGACGGTCCTCGTCATATCGGAGCAGTAGCCGTGTTTCAGGCAGCCGAAATCCATGGTGAGGAAATCCCCGTCTTTGATGGCATTGTCTCCGGGAACCCCGTGCGGCATGCTCGTTTTAGCACCGGTCACCACTATGGGATCGAAGGAATTGCCCTCGGAACCGTGTTTGAGCATGCGGTATACGAGCTCTGCTGCGACCTCGGTCTCGGTCATGCCCGGTCTTATTATTCCAAGCACCTCATCGAGCGCCGCCTCGCTTATGGCCTGAGCCTCCTTCATATATCCGATCTCCTCTTCAGATTTCGAAGCGCGAAGATCGGCAAAGATGTACTGCGCAGGCACGAGCTCGCAGGGAAGCTGCTCTTTCAGCTCGAGATATCTGCCATAGCTCAGTGTCTTTTCCTCTATGCCAAGCCTTTTCACACCCGCATCGGCAATGAGTTCTGAGATGAATTCCCTGAGGGGCTTCTGCCTTTCATACATCAGAACGGTCACGCCTTCGGCAATGAGGTTTGCCGCCTCTATGTATCTTGCGTCCGTGATGAGCCATGAACCGCTTTTTGCAACGATCACGGAGCCGTCCGTAAAGGGAAAGCCTGAAGCGTAACGCTGGTTCTTCTCGTTTTCGATTATTACCGCATCAAGGTCTTTTTCGGCAAGTTTCTGCCGGATCTTTTCAATATTGTTCATATACCGGTCTCCTCAGATGACGGCCGCGGGAACGAAACGATGAATACCGAGCCCTGCGGCTTGTTTGCGCCGACTGTTATGCTGCCTCCGTGGGCCAGCACTGCGTCGTGCACTATGCTCAGACCGAGCCCGCTGCCCCCTGCTTCGCGGGAACGGGCCTTGTCCACCCTGTAAAATCTGGAGAAGATGTTCAGCCTGTCCTCCTCGGGGATGCCTATTCCGGTATCCTCCACAGTGAGCGTGACGGTGTTCTCGTCAGCTTCGGAAACAACGTGCACCATACCGTCATTTACATTGTATTTGATGGCATTTTCTATAAGGTTGAAGACTATGTGGTAAAGATCCTCGGCAGTTGCCATTATGACGCAGCCGTCAGCCAGGTCGCACCTGAGCTTCACACTTTTTTCCGCCGCCAGCGGATTGAGCATGGAGATCGCGTCGATCACTGTCTGCTTGACGTCCACCGGTTCGGGGACCACCTGGATATCGTCATCGAGCCTTGAAAGATCGAGCAGCTTTTCGGTCGTGCGCTGGAGGCGTTCAGCTTCGTTACCTATATCGGTGACGAATTCACGCATCATCTCAGGATCTATGTCCTCGTTCTGGACTATACTGTCAGAGAGCAGGCGTATTGAGGCAAGAGGAGTCTTCAGTTCGTGGGATGCATCCGAAACGAAGCGCCGGCGTTGCTTTTCTGTTGTATCCAGCCTCTCGGTGAGCTGGTTGAATTCATCTCCTAGTTCCGTAAGCTCGTCGTTGCCCCTGGTGACCAGCCTGTGGGAGTAGTCTCCGGCAGCTACTATGCGGATGGACGAGACGAGCTCGCGCATCCTTCGGATCAATACCTCTGAAAACACTGCGACGGTCGCCAGCGAAACGAGGCCGATGGCCAGCGAGAGGTTTCGTATCCTGCTCTGGATACCCATAAGGATCTGCGCGCGCTGGGCATCGTATTCATAAAGGTATACGGCGCCGGTTATCATGCCGAGCCTGTTGCTTACAGGCATGCTGGCAGAGCTGCGGAAAGCAGAATCCTCGAAGAATGAATGGAAAATGTTCTTGCCGCTCAGAGATTCCCTCAGATCCGCTATTTCGGGATCGACGCCCGTCTGCCCACCGTCGTCATATACAGATATCCCCTCGTCGTTTACCACAATGGTCCTTGCAAATCCGCTTATGTCCAGAAATGCCAGAACATCGCTCACGGTCTCGCGGGTAAGGCTGTCGAGCCCGCCGAGAGAGGAGGAGATCACTGAGGCCTGGGCGGAAAGGGAGGCTTTTTTTTCCTCGAACACCTGGTCCCTTGAGGCTGTCAGCGGAAAAATGTTCAGAAGGATCAGCAGGATGACGAGCAGCACGGAGACGAAGGCCACAAACTGGTTTCTTATGCTGTGCATTTACTTCTCCTTATTCGGCAAAATAGTAGCCGACACCCCATTTGGTCATGATGTATTCCGGGGCAGCAGGATCCTTTTCCAGCTTTTCGCGAAGTCTGCGGATGTGCACGTCCACGGTTCTTGTATCGCCCATGTAGTCATAGTCCCATACGAGCTCAAGAAGCTTGTCGCGGCTGTAGATCCTGCCGGCGTTCTTCATGAGGAAGGTCAGCAGATCGAATTCCTTAAGCGTCAGTTCCACGGGGACACCGTCCTTCGTAACGCTTCGGCGCTCCGTATCAACAGTCAGAGGACCTTTCCTCATCACAAAGGCCGAGTTTTCATTTTCCGCCTGTGAAGCGGAGCTTATGCCCGCCCGCCGGAGAAGGGCCCTCACTCTGGCCTTGAGCTCAAGTATCTTGAAAGGTTTTGTAATATAGTCGTCAGCTCCGGATTCAAAGCCCATAAGCAGGTCGGAATCCTCACTACGCGCAGTGAGCATTATTATGGGCACCGTAGAGAACATCCTTATCTCCTGGCAGGCTGCAAGCCCGTCCTTTTTAGGCATCATCAGGTCTAAGATGATAAGGTCGTATCCGTTTTCTCTGGCCATCTGCACAGCAGCTTCTCCGTCATAGCAGGAGTCCACCGTGTATCCTTCGTTCTCGAGATTGAATTTTATTCCCTTGACAAGGAGCTTTTCATCATCAACAACAAGTATCTTCATTTCTCATCACCTGTTACGATATAATCTGATACAGCGGCGAGCAGTTCTTCACCGATACCCGGTACCTTCTTCAGATCCGAGGAAGTCCTGAAAGGACCGTTCTCCTCACGCCAGCTGATAATTGCTTTGGCAAGGGCAGGGCCGATGCCTGGAAGGCGCTGGAGCTGGGAAGCGTCGTCGGTGTTTATGTTTATAATATCTCCGGGCATTACGGGATACGGCTTTTCGTTTTCTGTTCCGCCGCGTGCAATGGCCGCGGGATCCGCTTTCCTTTCCGTCACTACCCTCATCCCGGATCTCGATGAATTAAGTGCAAGAGACACGCCCAGCACCGCCGAAAACAGCAGGACCAGCGATATTGAAATGATAAGAGTGAGCTTTTTGCCGAGCATTCTGTCCTCCGCGGCGGGAAAATTGCAGTTGCAATTCTACTGTCCAAACTTTATAATACTTTAGTCATGTTTTGTTTTAATACTATATCATATTCCCGGAAAAATGGGAGAATAAAATGAAAAAAATCAGGCTTACAGCCTTTGTTCTTATAATATGCACCGTACTGTGCCTCACGGCCCCGGCGGCCTCTGCGCTCGATGAGCCTTCCGTGGTGGCCCATTCAGTGGTAGTGGCCGATATGAAGTCCGACCATATCATTTATTCAAAAAATATGAACGAGAAGGTCGCTCCTGCAAGCCTTACAAAGATAATGACAATCCTTATAACCATTGAAGCGCTCGAGGCCGGAGAATGTGCTCTCTCTGACGTGATAACGGCGCAGGATGACTGTCGCATCGGTATGGAGAGCGACAGCTCCACTTCGGATATCTACCCAGGCGAGCAGATGCGCCTTGAGGATCTCATGTACTGCGCGATGCTTGATTCGGCCAACGAAGCCTGCAATATAATCGGCACTTATCTTTCGGGAAGCATTTCGGCATTCGTACAGCGGATGAATGACAGAGCGGCAGGCCTTGGATGCGTAAACACACATTTTGCAAATACGAACGGTCTTACCGATCCGGACCACTATTCAACGGCTTATGATTTTCTGCTGATTACCAGAGAGGCTATAGGCCACGATCTTTTCATGACCATATGCAATACCATAAGCCATACGGTTCCCCCCACGAACAAGACCGCCGAGGCACGCACACTCGACAGTACGAACGCTCTTATCTGCTCCGATTCGATGTATGGCAGCGGATACCTTTATGAGGGAGCCGCCGGCGTAAAGACGGGCTATACCAGAGCTGCAGGTTACTGCCTTATCTCCACAGCTACAAGAAACGATGTAGGCATAATCTGCATAGTTATGGGAAGCACCGGCGTTCTTAACTCCGACAGGGAGGACTACGGTCACTTTGTCGATACCATAGTCCTTTATAACTGGGCCTTTTCGAATTTCGGCTACAGCACGGTACTTACCACGTCCGACGGGATAAAGAAGGCAACGGTGGATCTCGCTGCAGGCGACGGCACCGTTATCCTCAGGCCGCAAAGCGATGTCACTCTCCTCCTGCCGAAGGATTTTGACGGTACGGACATGTCCGTTACAAACATAAGGGTGAACGAGGACGACCTTGTGGCTCCGATTGCATCCGGCACGGTACTGGGCACCGCGGATATCTATATCGACGGCGAGTATTATGAGACTATCAATCTCGTCAACAACCTCAGCATAGAGGTCTCCCGCAACGAACTGCTCAGGAGGCAGTTCAAGAATGTAACATCCTCCATCTGGTTCAAACTCGGCATAATACTGTTTGGCATCATAATCGCCTGCTATATCTTTCTGGTGATAAGATACCGCAGACTCAGAAAGCAGCAGATCAGAGAGCAGAGGCTTGCTGAGATAAGACGCCGCAAGAGAGTGGAGGAATATCAGAGGCAGGCCAGAAGCGCTCCGCAGGAGCCCACCCAACGTTTCTCCGACAGGGATATGCAGGAGTATATGAGAGTCTATTGGGACGAACAGAATGATGACGACAGATACAGGGGATAGAATAATACCGGCGCGGAATGCGCCGGTTCTTTTTGAAGAGGAGACGCTGTCCACCAACACCGTCCTGAAAGAACGCGCCTCCGCCCTACCGCACGGAACGGTGCTCTGGTGCCTGAGGCAGAGCGCCGGGCGGGGCAGGAGCGGAAGATCCTTCATTTCGCCCGATGGCGGACTGTATTATTCAATGCTCCTTAAGTTTGCGGAGCCGGATGAGAGGCTGATGGCTGTAACGCCGCTTGCCGCGGTGGCGGTCGTGAGGGCAGTGCGCTCGGTCTGCGGGCTGAAAACGGAGATAAAGTGGCCGAACGACGTGCTGTCGGACGGGAAAAAGATCTGCGGGATACTCACCGAATCCGTAGTGAAGCCAGATATGATGCAAATCATCGTAGGCATAGGGATAAACGTTAACACGGCGGCGTTTCCCGGTCTTCCAGAGGGCGTTGCCTGCTCTGTCTTCACAGAGACCGGGAGGATCTCAAACATAGCGGCTCTCGCGGAGCAGCTTACCCATGAGCTCGACAGGGTGTTTGCACTGCTCCCCCGGACTGATCCCGCAGATGTCGAGGAATACAGGAAATGCTGCTGCACGATAGGAAAAAAGATCTCCCCCGGGGGCACCGCCATCAGGATAAATGACGATTTTTCGCTGGTGACCGCATTTCCGGACGGAACTGAAAAGAGGATATACTTCGGGGAGATATTCCACGAATGAAAAACGGACAGTGTCTTTTGACACTGTCCGTTTCTTTTTTGGCAAAATCAGTCGATGACGTAGGGAAGCAGAGCGACCTGACGGGCCCTCTTTATTGCCTCTGTCACCTGGCGCTGATGCATAGCGCAGGCACCCGTGGTGCGACGGGGAAGGATCTTTCCGCGCTCAGAAAGATAATGACGGAGCGTTGCGGTGTCCTTGTAGTCGACGAAGGTGGCCTTCTGCTCGCAGAACTGGCAGACTTTCCTGCGTTTGCGGGCCTTGGGGTTGTTTTTATCGAAAGGCATTGCTTTATCCTCCTGTTTTTATTGAATCAGAACGGGAGTTCACCCTCATCCTCAAGCTCCTCGAAGGGACTCGGAGTATCGGCTGAGCGGCCGGGACCGAAATCAAACTTGTCGGTATTTGAGGAAGACGCGGCATGAGACTCGCCGTCACGGCGGCTGTCGCCGAAATAGATGTTCTCGACAACGACTTCAGCGCTCCTGCGCTTGTTTTCGTTCTTGTCCACCCATTCGCGAAGCTGCAGTCTGCCGCTGACAACTACCATGCGGCCTTTGGTGAAATACTTGTTGATGTACTCGGCAGTGCTCCTCCATGCGACACAGTCGATGAAATCGGTCTGTCTGTCGCCGGATTCGGTCTTGCCGAAATCGCGGTCCACCGCGATGGTGAATGAAGTAACGGGAGTGTTGCTCTGAGTGTATCTCAACTCAGGGTCACGGACCAGGCGGCCCATAACATCGATATGATTGAGCATTCTTAACTCTCCTTTACTCCGCGCGCATGGTGATCAGGCGACGCATGATGCCGTCTGTGATTCCGAGGACACGGTCGAGTTCTGCGGGAAACTCAGGGCCGCTCGTGAACTTCATCAGCACATAGTAGCCTTCGGAAATGTAGTTGATCTCGTAAGCGAGCTTGCGCTTACCCATCTCCTCCAATTCGTCAAGCGTACCATTAGCTTCAACAAGTGCCTTGAACTTCTCAACAACCGCCGCGGTCTCCTCCTCTGTGAGGTTGGGGTTGATGATATACATTGCCTCGTATTTTTCGCTTGCTTTTGCCATGGTTGCACCTCCTTCTGGTCTGTTGGCCCCCGCTCTGAGCGGGAGCAAGGATTATCCTGTCTCCTGGGACAGGCCTAATCATTATATCCGTTCTGGCTGTATTGTCAAGCATTTTCTGCCGTTTAAGGCATGAAAAAACCGCACCGTGAGCATATTTCCGGTGCGGCTTATATTTACTGTTTTATCTTGAACAGACGGTACATGAAATCGAGATATCTGTCGACGCCCGTCTTCTTCTTTTCGGGCGGCGGAAATTCGGGATCGGCCGACTCAAGCCTCGCCTGTTGCTCCTCCAGTTCCGCAAGATAAAGGCTGAGGTAATAATTCCTGAGGAGGCAGTAGCCACACATGATAACGAGGAACAGTCCGGCCAGACCGAATATTATGATGAATACGGTGAAAAACACCTTTTTCTCGGGGTTTTCCGCCAGAGAAGTAAAAATGCTCCGCGCGGTGTAGAGAAGATACAGGCCTATGACAAAATACAGGAAAAGGCCTTCGCGCTTCATATTCTTGAATTTTCGGAACAGCTTACCCATCTGACCGTCCTCCCTTCGGGATTCAGTTATAAAGATGCTCGAAACCGTCTCTCGGCTGATATGACATGGGCGCTTCCTTCTGCTTCATGTTTACTATCAGCACCCAGTCGTAATACAGGAGCATGCAGGCGGAAGCGATGATCATGATCTGCTGGCCGAGGTATCTCTCATCGGCAAGGGTGACGATAAGAATGAACGCTCCGAAGAATGAAGAGAAAAGTATGCGCTGGGATTTCACCGTATAAAAGGAAAAGCCGGCTGTGCGGAAAAAGGCGCATATCGCGGCGCATACGGCAACTATCTCGATTCCGTACTGCCAGACTACTCCGTTGATGTCGTTCTGCTTATATGTACCGATGAGCCAGACGCAGAACATTATAACAGGAAGGATGGAGAAGATATACATAAGTCCCACGCGGCGCTCGGCCTGATTGTACCATTTCATCATGAAAGGGAAGGTAACTCCCGTGAGCACGCCCAAAACGCCTTCAATACGGAGAAGATTTGCCGCATTATCCAGCTCGCACTGTGCCATCAGCAGAGCGGAACCGGCCGCCATTATAACGCCTATGGCTATTCTTATCGCCTGATAGATCTTGTTGCTGTTCTTCAGGGCCTCGCATACGTCTTCATCCACATAAAGCCTGTCCTTGGCGAACTTTCTCACCATCCCGACGAAAACGAGCGCGGCTATAATTATTACCAGAGGCACAAGGAAAGCCCATATGGTATCGTTATACAGCTTATCCTCATTCGTTCCGGCGACGTTCTGGAGCCAGCGGATAAAAACACCGAAAGCTCCCGCGCCGACTATATAGCAGCAGGTCTCAAGAGCTCGCATCTGCAGCTTTGAAAGCATTTATCAGATCTCCTTTGAGTTTATGGAAAAGACTTTGTGATCGGCAAATCAGATTCAGTTT
>CACYDX010000030.1 GCA_902773255.1 Oscillospiraceae bacterium | reverse complement strand
CAATGGAGCCTCCAAAGCTGTCTTCCAGAAGTTTTGCCGTGATCTGGAAGTTTTTCGTGACGCTTCCCGTATAATTGCCAATGCCCGAAGCTGTCACGGTACCGGTCCCTGCATTTATATTCTTGCCGTAAGACAGCTTGTAGTCCTTGTCTTTTACCAGGGTCATCCCGTTAAAATTGAGTCCGACTGCAGGATGTATCGCGCTTCCTGTAAATATTTGGTCCGCCGGATTGCTCCAGCCGCAGTCGCTAAGACTGCGGGGAAGGATCTTGAAGGTTTTTGTGACCGTACCAGTATAGCTGCTTCTGCCTGTGAGCGTTACAGTCGCTGTTCCTGCATTGACATTGTTTGTATAGACGGCCGTATAATCCGACCCGGCCCAGAGGGTCCGGCTGTTCCATGTCACACTGAGACCCGGGGTCTGGGCTGTACCGGTATACGTCCGGTCTGCTATATCGGAGACCGTCGCTTCCGTGATGGATCTGGGAAGGATCTTAAAGGTCACCGTTACATAGCCTGTATAGTTTCCATAACCGGTGATCGTTGCTTCTGCAGTACCCGGATACACATTGCTGCTGTAAGAAGTATAGAAATCCGTTCCGG
Organism: Oscillospiraceae bacterium; assembly: GCA_902773255.1. Lineage (GTDB taxonomy): Bacteria > Bacillota > Clostridia > Oscillospirales > Oscillospiraceae > Limivicinus. The sequence goes on along the minus strand of CACYDX010000030.1, from coordinate 3,510 downwards.
AAACCAGCGTCATACCGTTCCACTTCAGCACCGGTACAGGTACGATGGAACTCCCGGTAAAGGTCTGATCCGGGATCGCCTGCACAAAACTCTTGTCGATGGCTCTTCTCTGGATATAAAACCAAAGTGTACATGATCCGGTATAATTGCCCTTTCCGGTCACCTCCACAGTCGCATAGCCATAGTTTATATTGTTGTTGTATACAAGCGTGTAATCGGTGCCCTTTTTCAGCGTCATCTCATTATAGGTGAAAACAGGTGCAGGCGTGATCGCTTTGCCGGTGTATGTCTGGTCCGGAATGTCTGCCGCCATTGAAGAACTCAGGCTTTTGGGAACGATCGTGAACTCTTTAGTCACCTTGCCGGTGTACCGCCCGATTCCGCTGATGACTGCTTTTGCCGTACCGGTATTGACATTATTCTGATATTCAACTTTAAAATCTGTCCCTTCCGTAAGCTGTCCGTCGCCATAATACAATGTAACTCCGGGAGAGATCGCTTTTCCGGTGTATATATACTGTGTCCCATCCAGAAAAACCCGTTCAGGATTCAGAGTATCCACATAAAGCGTGATCACTTTCTTCACAGATGGATTATACTTTGCCCGGATCGTCAGAGTAGCAACACCCTGCTTAAGCGGTGTGAGCGTTCTGAAAAAGTCATCTGATTCAATGTCCTCCGTCACAGCTACCGTTGTTCCGTCAGAGACGACATATTCAAACTCGGAGAGCTGGTCTGTGATCGACGACGTAAACTCGGGAATCACCCAAAGATTCTGAAATGTCCCTGTATTCATTTCTATGTAATCGGAATTGAATCCCCAATAGGAGCCGGTGCCGTTTATCTGTTTCCAATAGCTCGCACTTGTCGGAACCGCAAACGTCTTCTTTTCGCCGCAGATCCTGCAGGTTCCGGTGATCTCCCCGTTTGCCGGAGCGCCAAACGCGTATTTGTGTCCGTTTACGATCATCACGGCATCATGGGACGCGGGGTCGGAAACCGGGATCGAATAAAACATCAATGTCTCATTCTTCCAGGTATACCAGGTCAGCTTCCCGTTGATCACCTTCGGGTCACAGTCCGACAGATTGCCGTTCAGGGAATAGATATCACCGACACGGCTGCCGGTTCCGTCCAGCCTTGTATAATAAACTTTTGCGTCATGAGACCAGAGCAGGAAAAAGCTGTTGGCGCCGGTTTTTACAAGATGCGGCGTGGAAGCGCCTTTTTCTTCTCCGGAGTAATCGGTATACCATTTGATGGAGGCAGTGCTGCCGCTGGCGGCATTTTTGGAGACCACACCCACAAACACATCCCGGTTTTGGGGAGATCCATAGGTCGAATCGTATGCGCCGGCTACCAGATAAGATGAATCCGAAATCTCAAAGCCGCCCACGGAAGCGCCGGTATAATTGTCACCGATATCCCCCGGAAAGGACATGACCGTGTAATAGCTGCTTGATCCGTGGAATCTTCCGGTAGACAGATCGGTATTATCCCGCACAATGGAGATGGATCTGGGATACGCATCCCCGTGATCCACGCCTACCATCCTGTTCCCGTCGATGCGTACAAACTGATTGAAGGAATGGCTCACGTAATCATTACCGGAAACCAGATAATTCGCATCTGTGATCGTCATGTTTGAGGTATCCACCTGAATGACCATGTTGGACTGATGATTCTTGCCATCCTCAGTCGTATACATCTCATGACTGGTCCTGATCAGGAGATATTTACCATACATATCCATCCTGGGGCATCCGGCGTCGAACGGATAGGTCGTATTGGCTCCATACAACGCCGCCGTTCCCTGTTTTACCCAGCTCTTGCTGTATTTGGTGATACAGACAACCGCTTTTTCGTCAGATTCCTCTGTATTGCTCTGTCCCGTCAGGACATAGTAGGCATCCGGTCCTTCATAAAACCCGCCGAAGATCGGCATATCCAGGGTAAGCGTGGCATCTCCCATGAAATTATAATCCTGATCATAGTATTCGATCAAAAGAGCGCCGCTTACCGCACCGTACTGCACCCGCATGAGCTGTCCGTCGCTCCGGGTATACAGATAGGACCAGATCGGCGCGGACCATCTGGTATAGCTCTGATACTCTACATTGGTACCGTTATACGTGCTGCAGTTAGTCCGGATCGCGGAAGGGTCGATTGCTTTAACGGCCGCGAGTTCTCCGTTTCCCCGGCCCGGATCAGGGCCGCCTTCAACAGGACCCGCCGTCTGCATAGGGATATCCGGGTCTTCCTCCGTTTCATCAACCGCCTCATCCGAAAGGATCTCTGCATCCGCGCTTTCATCAGATCCTTCTGTCAAATCTACCGCGACAGCATCTTCTTCGCCAAATCCTTCGAAAAGACTATCCTCGTCAGACACTTCTGGTCCTGCTGCTGAAAAGCTCCCGCCAGGTACAGTCTCCGCTCCTGAACCCAGAATGTCCTCTTCCTGTACATACGTATCCGAAGCCGGTCCATCGGACAGCAGTTCCTCCGAAAAGCCTGAAGCTGCTCCGCCAAGTACCAGGAGCCCGGTAATTATGACGCACAATTCCGTTTTGAAGCCTTTTTTCTTCATGGAAATCTTCTCCTTCTTTTCATCACGACATCTTTCCCCTTATTGTACCACGAAGCAACATTGATTCCAACAAAATATCCCAGGATATAACAAGAGCAGGGACTTACTGCCCTGCTCTCTTCCCACTCTTATATAAATGCTAAAGTTTCTGTTTTCCTCCTCTTTCATTTAATACACATTGAAACCCGGCATGACTTGTTTACCTGTGCATCCATCCGAAAAGCCGCTGGTATACTGTTCAACCTTATCTGTAACCCTGTCAAACAGTAACTCCCCGATGAAGTCGAGAAGACCGGAACCCTGCACCGCTTCCAGCTGTTCATCGTTCAGCTCCGTCATCCTATAACCGGCAGTACTTTCTTTTCTATAAAGTCTACCCTATCGAAGATTCTCGGCTTGAATGTTCCGGTTATACCGACTGAAATCTTCTTTTCTATATTAACATAGATTATATTGCCACTATCACCGATTGCAGCATAAACTTCTTTGTCATCATAGGGCTTATACCACAGATATCCATAATTCATATAACCAAATCGCTCACCAAGCTTAAGATGTGGTGCCATCATATCCTTTAAGTATTCTTCGGAGATTATCCTTCTTCCGTCATACTGACCATTATTTGACACCATAGTACCGATCACAGCCATATCAAGCGCAGACATACATAATCCCCAGCCTGCGGTAACTGTATCCTGAGGGTCAGAGTACCACTCATATTTCCTTGGGTTTTTATTCATGAAGAAATCAAACTGATCTTCTTTAGAACTATCTCCATGAGGAATACGGTCGGGAAGTCCTAACGGTCTAAACAGATTCTTATTGGCAAAGTCAATACATTTCTCGCCTACAGCATTCTCTATGACTCCTGCCAGAATCTGAATACCAAGGGTAGCGTACTTAAATTCACCGGTTATTCCTTT
>CACYDX010000029.1 GCA_902773255.1 Oscillospiraceae bacterium | reverse complement strand
TTCAGATCAAACGGTTTCCAGAAAAATTTCTTTCCTGCAATATTGTCAGCGTCCAGATGCGCAAAATTGAAGATCGTATCAAGTTCGTGATTTTCTTCTTTCACATATGCATGCGCGTCTTCATCAGACGGATGGAATGATTCCCCTACTGTATATGTGTCATACAGGGAAAGGGATCTGCTGTACAGTTCATTGAGATATTCATGTATATGCGGTCCGTCGACATAATACGGCGCGCCTTTCTGAAAAGACTTCTTCGAATGATCATCCTGTATGGGATATACTTTGGAAAACATATTGAATACATCAAAGCGGAATCCGTCCACTCCCTTATCCAGCCAGAAATTCAATATTTCAACGATCTCATCCCTTACCTTCGGATTGTCCCAGTTCAGGTCCGCCTGTTCGGGGCAGAAAAGATGCAGGTAATACTCATCTGTGTCCCCGATACTTTCCCACGCGCTTCCGGTAAAGGAAGATTCCCAGTTCGAAGGCGGAAGAAGCTGATTCCCTTCCTGCCTGCCTTTGCGGATGATGTAATAATCACGGTACGGTGAATCCGGCGATTCCAGGGCTTTGCGGAACCACGGGTGTTCGATGGACGTATGGTTGATGACCATATCCATGATAACCTTCAGATCCCGTTTATGGCATTCTGCCAGAAGTCTGTCAAAATCCTCCATAGTCCCGAATTTCACATCGATTGCCTTATAATCGCTGATATCATACCCGTAATCATAATCCGGGGACTGATACAGCGGTGAAAACCAGACAGCCGTCACACCGAGATCCTTAATGTAATCAAGTTTTGAAATGATTCCTTCAATATCTCCCCAGCCGTCATTGTTGCTGTCCATGAAACTGAAAGGATAAACCTGATATACCACCGCATTCTTATACCATTGTGTCCGCATGATCTTTCTCCCTGTTTCTGTTTTATTACAGTATAAATTATTTCACTCAGATAAATAAAAAAGAATGTGCAGAAACTGCACATCCCCTTTAAAAATGAAGAACTGCAACAACTCCTCAGAAGGATTCGTTGATCTCCCTGCGGAGCCCGAATAAGGTAAAAAGCGTGATAATCGCCGCAATGATTGCCGCTGCGCCGAGAACCGCCACGATTATGGAAGCCGGTTCTATCGGGATTACACGGAGGGCCAGAAGACCCAGAACAGAAAGCGCAAGGAATATGATCATGCTGAACCAGCGCAGGAAGCCGATCGTTCCCGCTCTCCGTGATCCGTAATCCATGGCGATCATTTCCACGATTCCGAGAATCATGAAAATACAGAAAGCGGATACCAGGTTGACAGCACTCCTGAAAACAGACAGATCTGTTTCCGGCATCATGATCCCGAGGATCCAGAAAGCACCAGTAAAGATGGCCAGTACCAGGGAGATCCATTTCAGATATGTCTTCCCGGCGGAGTATTCTCCCAGTTCGTCAATTGCCAGAAAGAACAGGATCCAGCCGACACAATCCGGCATGATATTGATCTCAGTGCCTGAAATTGTCAGGTTGATATTCACAAGCGTGAACAGAAAGCCAAATGCTATATACGATATACCTTTTTTAATATTCTGTTTCATAAAAACCTTTCAGAAAATAATACCCGTTTATTATATCAGGCATACAGAGATGATAAAATAAAACTGCAGATCAGGCAATATATACGGGAGCGGAAAATGAAGAATAAATGGTTCAACAGACTTATATCAGTCCTGCTGATGTTCCTTCTGGCCGCATGTACCGCACAGGGCGGAAGCACCGGTCAGTGGTCACGGATGGGCAACTATACGGACGGCAATGACAATTATCTTTCCATTACAACAGCGAAGGAAGCTTCAGCTGACGAAAATGAATATGAAGGCTATTATGTCAACGTATTTCTTGAAGGTACTACCTACGGCTGGTTCATACCGCAGGAAGGCGGTACCCTGCACGGAAACTTGATGCCGGAATTTGAAGAGGAAACATTTATCGTCACGGTTTCGGAAGAAGGAAAAGACGGACTTCTTCTTACACTGGAAAACGGGAATACCTATCATTTCAAACCGGTCAGCCAGTCGG
>CACYDX010000028.1 GCA_902773255.1 Oscillospiraceae bacterium | reverse complement strand
CATTACGACGAAGAACCATTTGCCGCTTCGGGCTTCCTTAAGGGATATCTCCATGACCTCGGAGTTCACCTTTCTGAAGTTCTCCATCTCTTTCTTTTCACGGGTAAAGAGCTTTACGAGCATGGAGCCGCTGACGCTGAGAGTTTCGTTGATGATCTGGTTCATTTCATCGCTTTTTGCCTGACTCTCTGTGAGCAGTCTGAAGCGCGTGTTACCGACAACTCTCGAGGGGATGATGAGGAGAGGGATCACCAGCATTCCTACTATGGCAAGCTTCCAGTCCATCGTGAAGAGGGCTACACAGGTCGTAACGATAGTGGCCACGTTACGGACGATACTCGTAAGCGTGCCGCTGATGACGGAACTCACGCCGCTTATATCCGTATTCATTCTCGTTATGATATCGCCCTGTTTCTCTGTGGTAAAGAAGGCGTGCGGCATGAGCTGCAGATGCTGATACATCTGGTTTTTCATATCGAAGATAATGCGCTGGGATATCCAGGAGTTGATATAACTTTCGAGCACGCCTATGATCTGGCTGACGGCTATGGCGCCGAGCGCCGCAAGGCAGAGTCGGATGAGCTGGGCGAGGTCTCTGTTTATAAGGGCCTGGTCGACTATCTTTCCGGTTATAATAGAAGGCAGCAGACCGACTGTGGCCGAGAGCAGTATCGCAATGAACACAAATACAAACTGGACCCAGTACGGTTTAAGATAGCTGCTTATTCGCAGAAGCAGCTCTTTTGTAACCTTAGGCTTATTGGCCTTTTCCTCTTCCGTGAGGTGGCCGCGCGGGCCAAGACTGTTCATTCCTCCGGGCAATTGCTTCATCTCCTTCATTTGTTTTTCGATGTTTAACTTAATTTAAACTAAATGCTGCAAAATGTACAGTAGATAAACTAATTTTATTGCCGGCCGTCCCGGATCGCTTCTCCATCGTATAAACTGACAGAAAGAAATAAATGATCCGGCTAAGGCCGGAGGAGGAAATAAAACATGACAAACAATGCTGTTATAAGACTGGTAACTTTTGCAGTGATAATCTTCTGCTTTTTCGCAATGTTCCTGACGGCTTCCCTTTCAGCGCATGCGAACTTCAGTCCGGCTGGTCTGGAACCTGCACCGATAGCCATCTCTTCCGGCACTGCGCAGACCGATGTGCAGCTCAGCGCCCTCTCCCACGCTGAAGATGCCGGAGCAGAAGCTCTCTCAATGTGGTAATAATCTTTTTCATATTCATAATTCTCCTATAACCACAGCATTAAAATAAGAAGATCTCTCCGCAGCGGCCAAGGCAGCGAGAGAGGTCTTCTTATTTGCTTTGCAGCCGCTATTGACAGGCATCCGAAAGGCAGTTACAATTCAATTGTAATCAAGTTTTCAGGAGGTCTCCTATGTCTGATGCTCTGAACATCATCCAGGATCCTACTCTTACATACAAACAGGAACTGCTTGCCCTTGCACGTCTCGGCGAGAGCACCGATAACAGCCTGCGTTATTCGGATGAATACTACGAGGCAAAAAGAAAAGGTGCACTGTGTGATCTGAACGAAGGCGTGATGCCGTACAGGCCCCGCTATATCTGCCCCGATTATGAACTGCTTTTCAAAAAAGGCTGTGATTTCCTGCAGCTGGATCCGCCGAAGGATCTGCTCGAAGCTGTAAATGCGCTCGAGATATTCTACTGCCACGTTCCATCCATTACGTCTTTCCCTGTCTACCTGGGGGATCTGGACAAGCTTCTTGAGCCTTTTGTCATAAAAGAAGACAGGGCTTATGCAAAAAAAGTGCTCGGACTGTTTCTGCGAAACATTGACCGTGTGCAGACAGATTCATTCGTCCATGCGGACATTGGCCCAGAGGACAGCATTACCGGACGGATCCTGCTGGAGCTCACTGAGGAGATGCAGCTTGCTGTTCCAAACCTGACGCTTCGCTACGATCCGGAAAAGACAAGCGACGATTTTGCCCTGGCATGCGTTAAGTGCATGCTGAAAACCGCAAAACCATCTTTTGCAAATCACCGCATGTTCGTTAATGAATGGGGCGAGAGATACGCAATAGCTTCCTGCTACAACGGTCTTTCTGTCGGAGGCGGCGGATTTACGCTCCCGAGACTGAGACTTTATGAGTGTGCACTGGATGCAAAGTCTCCTGACGATTTCATTGAACGCGAACTGCCAAGGCACATCGATCTGCAGCTTGAATACATGGATAAGCGCGTAAAGTTCATAGTTGAGCAATCCAGTTTCTTCAAGACCAACTTTCTGGTCACCGAGGGATTCGTGAAGCTGGAAAACTTCACCGGAATGTTCGGAGTGGTCGGGCTTGCGGAATGCTGCAACTTCCTGCTGGGCATAGAGGATAAGAAAAAAGGCTTCGGCATGAACTCCGAAGCAACTGAACTCGGCATCAGGATAATGCAGGCAATAGAAAATCGAGTAAGCGAGCATGAGGCGCCTTACTGCGATGCCTACGGCCATAGATACCGCCTGCACGCCCAGGTGGGCATAGACTCAGACGGGATGGACGATTCGCCCGGAACGCGCATTCCGATAGGCGTTGAGCCAACAATGCTGGAACAGCTCGAGGTAAATGAGAAGTTCCACCCCTTCTTCCCAACGGGTACCGGAGACATTTTCAAATTTGAAGAGACCTATATCAAAACGCCTGAAGCGATTCTGCCCATCATAAAAGGTTCGCTTGCAAACGGTCTGCGCTATTTCTCCGGTTATCTTGAAAACAACGACGTTGTGCGCGTAACAGGCTACCTTGTGAAAAAGAGCGAAATTGAGAAGCTCCGCGCTAAAAAGCAGTCACTAAACAATGTGACCGTTTTCGGCATGGGAGCTCAGGACGGAGGCCACGCGCTCGACAGGCGCGTACAGCACCATGAAGAAAGCTCCTGTTAACAAGATAATACAGTTTTCAAACGTGGACGGTCCGGGCAACCGGACCGCCATCTTCTTCCAGGGCTGCACATTCAATTGCATGTTCTGCCACAACCCGGAAACTATAAACATGTGCCGCAGCTGCGGCATATGCGTACCGAAATGCCCTGCCGAAGCGCTCAGCACCGGCACCGGCGGTGAAGTGCTGTGGGACTTCAAAAAGTGCGTTCAGTGCGATACATGCATCAGGCTGTGCCCTCACGACGCATCGCCGAGGGTAAACTGGATGAGCGTTGAAGACGTGATGCAGCAGGTGCGGCGCTGCGCTCCCTATATAGACGGGATCACATGTTCGGGCGGTGAGTGTACACTGCAGGCAGGGTTCATGACCGAGCTTTTCAGGGAAGTGAGAAAACTTGGGAAGACCTGTCTCATAGATTCGAACGGCTCCTTCGATTTTGAAAAGGAACCGGAAGTTCTGGAATGGTCGGAAGGCGTGATGCTGGACGTCAAGGCCGTTGAGCGCGGTTGGAGTGAAACGCTCATCTCCGACAGCGGAGATATGGTGCTGAAAAACCTCGAGTATCTAAAAAAGATCGGAAAGCTCTTTGAGGTGCGCACGATCATCTTTCCAGGTAGGGACGTTGAGAATGAATACACCGTGCGCTATGTGGCAGAGAAGATCGGTAATGCATGCCCTTATAAGATTATAAGATACAGGCCTTTCGGTGTTAGGGAACGCTTTCAGACAATCATAGGCGAAGATGAGACCGATAATAATTATGCTGAGAAATACGCCCGGCTCGCGCGGGAACTCGGTGCAGCCAAGGCATTTGTAGTATAACCGTTATGAGAGCTTTTGAAGAGATAGATATACACAATATGACGAAGGCCCAGGCACAGACCGCCATAGATGCCATGCTGCGGAAGAATAAAGGCGAAATGTGCAGGCTCACGGTGATACACGGATATCACGGAGGCACGATACTGCGGGACTTTGTGCGAAGCCACTATAAAAAGCACCCGAAGGTGAAGCGTATAGAGATAGGTCTGAATCAGGGTGAGACAACGCTGATAATACGCGAACTATAGAGACAGAACAACCGGCAGGGAAAGCTTTCCCTGCCGGTTTTACGTTTTGCTCTTATTCATCAGGTCGGGGCCATACGCTGGTCAATATACGGGATCCACTCTGCGGCCATCACGCTTTCATATCTTTCAAAGCTGAGATCATAGAGGGCAATATTCTCCCGTGCGATCTCATATGCCATCACAGGCCTTCCCGCCGCCGAAACAAACACCATATACGGTATATATACCTGAGTTTCGTCTATATGATCAAATGCATTTTTGCCGATCGTCGGCAGCTTTTTCAGTGCCGGCGCATAGTTCATATAAGTGACGGAAACGTGCCCGAACACGAAGCGCAGAGTGGAGATATCCAGCCACTGCTCCACCTCTTCCGCTCCGGAAAACTGATATATCGAAAGGGGCTCTTTTTTCGCCTTGAGATTATAAAACTCCCTGCCGTCAGTAGCGATACCCTTTGCGCAGAAAAGCTCCGCTACGTCGTGCGCAATGCCGCAGAGCTGACTGCGCCTTTCTGCCACGATCGCATTGTTTACATCATTCTGCGCCTGGATTGAAGCTTCATCAAGGTTCGGGAAGATCCTTTCGAACATCTCGCCATTTTCATTCAGGTAGAATTCTCTTATAGTGATCATTGCGGCATGTACGAGCTCTTCCCACTTCAGATCCGCTACTCTGTCAGGATGCGCTTCAAGTTCCTCAAGCCATTTGTGATATGCCTCAGCGTCTTCATTTTTAATTGCGTTTATTATTTCTTCAGGCGCACTTACCCCAAGATAATCTCTCCAGAGAGTCATCTTTTCGCCGTCACCGACCTCGGCAGTGAGCCACATGAGAGGTCCCGAGACTGTGACGGTGAGGATATCATCATCGGCGTACGCTGCGACCATGTTTTTAAAAACGCCACTGTATGAGGTCATATCTACAGTGACTTCAGCCAAATCTCCGATAAACCTGACTATGGATCCGCCAAGCTTAAGCTTTGGACCGAGACATATCTTTTCCACTTTGAATTTCAGCTCAGAGCCTTTGCAATCGGGAGCAAAGCAGAT
>CACYDX010000027.1 GCA_902773255.1 Oscillospiraceae bacterium | reverse complement strand
CAGGCTTCATGATATATCCGTTGGCATGCAAACGGAATGCCTCAACGGCGTACTGCGAATAGCCCGTCACGAAAACTATCCCGGCTTCAGGCGCGGTCTCTTTGATCCTTACGGCGATCTCAAGTCCGCTTCTGCCCGGCATCTCTATATCGAGAAATACGGCATCCGGTTTTTTGCCGGTCTCTTCCATTGTGTTGAACAGATCGTCTTCAAACGAAAAGTCTTTTATCTCGGCATCCGGAGCCGCCTCGGCAATTGCTCTGTGGAGCAGCCTCAGCATTTTAGGCTCATCGTCCATAGCGTATATAAGCATTTTTCCATCCCCTTTGTTCTTATTCCGCTCAGTTATCCCGGTATCAATATAGTGGCACGTGTGCCTACGCCCACTTCTGATTCTATGGTAAGAGTGCCTTCGCAAACGCGCTCGAGCCTCTCACGAACATTCGCTATACCGATATGGCTTCTTTCACCTGGCTCAGGTATGTTGTCAGGATCGAAACCCGCGCCGTTGTCTTCTACTATCACCTTGAATCCGTCTTCGGTGCGACGTGTGGAAATGCGGACAGTACCGACTCCTCCTCTTTTGCCCCTGATCCCGTGCTTGACCGCGTTCTCCGCGATAGGCTGCAGCGTGAGCGCCGGGATAAGGAAGTCCGTGCACTGGATGTCATATACGATCTGAAGCGACGATTCAAAGCGCAGCTTCTCAAGTTCAAGATAAAGTTTTGTATGTTCAAGCTCTTTTCCGAACGGTACCGGCTCGGTGGCTCCGAGCGAGTCCATGTTACCTCTCAGATAACGCGAGAACTTCGCTGTGGCTCTGCCCGCCTCTCTTGGGTCACTATCACAGAGCTCCTGGATCGCGCCGAGTGTGTTGTACAGGAAGTGAGGCCTTATCTGGCTCATCAGTATCTGGAATCTCTGCTCCTCAAGCGAATCGTCCTTGGAGAGCTGCACGAACTCCTGGTTGTGGATAAACAGCAACGAAAGACCTATCGCCATTCCGAGGTATGCTGTCCTCACGCCTCCTCCGACAAGTTCCTGGAGGAAGATGCTCACCATTACCAGAATGATAACGGCATAGAGCGACGCCCTGTTCTGCCGGCGGAAATTGCGGCCGTACGAGATGTACTCGATGACTATCAGGACGATCATCGCGAGATAGAAGCCTGTGTAGATCATGTACATCGGACCGTGTGAATAGTGGTTCTCGCTGTCTATCGTGATCATCCAGCCTGTCTGGATCGACGCCAGCTGGAAAAACGTGTTGACTACAAGAATGATCTCCACGAGTGACTGGAGGATACCTCTTGTATCGATACGGAATACCAGCATGCCGCCCGCGAGCGGTGTCATGATATAGTCCATGCATTTGACGACTTTAAGCACCCACTGAGGGTAGTCAGTGTTTCCGTTAAGATAGATACCCAGCCACTCCGCAAAGGCGGCCAGCGCTACTGCGGCGTACGTCTGGAGCAGTATCGTTTTTTCTTTTCTGGACAATCTGTCATTCTCGATTACCAATATCGCGAGGATGGCAAGTGTCAGGCATGTTATCAGGATGATAGCGGAATAGTAAGTCATTTATCTAAGCTCTGTTTCTCTATATTCGATGGGCACGGCAAAGCGGTGACTTCCGGTGGGAAGCACTACCCGTGCAATTTAATTTTATTGATAGCATGACAAAAGCGCAAGGAATCTAAACATATATAGATAGTTCGGATGAGGCTGTGACTCTTTAATTTTTGCGGTGACAGATATATAATTTTATGGATTTCCGGCGAGGGCTTATGCGGCGCGATCATTCGCATGCAGCGAAAGCACCGGGGCACCGCCGAGGATCACATATATTAATAGAAAAGAAGTCATATATAATAAATGAAGAAAGTTGTTGCGTGCATAGTGTTTTCGGCGCTGATCTTTTCGACCATGGAGGTGGCTCTCAAGCTCGGCGGCGAAGGTCTCGATAATATCCAGCTCACATTCCTCCGCTTCTTTATCGGAGCGATAGTGCTGACCCCTCCCGCGTTCTTCGAATGCAGGAAGAGCGGATACAAGGTCGATATGAAGGACCTCGGCTGGATGGCAGCGACCGGCATCATGGGTGTTTCGATCAGCATGCTCGCCTTCCAGATCGGCGTCATGAACACGAACGCGTCAACGGCCGCCTCTGTCATATGCACCAACTCCCTCTTCGCGATGCTCATCGCCCACATCTTCACAACTGAGAAAATGAGCAAGCGCAGATGGATATCCTTTGCTCTTGGGATCATCTCGATCTTCTTCATGATAAGACCGTGGGACATGCAGGAGGGAAACAGCGCGCTCGGATTTGTCTCGCTCATCATCGCAGCGATCACGTTCGGCGCCTACACCGTGATGGGAAGACGCACTATCGAGCGCATCGGCACTTTCACGCAGACCAGCATCGGATTCTATTTCGGCTCCGCAGTCCTGCTCATAGTACTGCTCATAACGGGCCGCCCTGTCGCCTCGGGTGTCGCTG
>CACYDX010000026.1 GCA_902773255.1 Oscillospiraceae bacterium | reverse complement strand
CTTGTCCTTCTGCTGCAGTAATCACAAATATCATGGCACTCCGGATAAGGGAGATACAGATCCCTGTGGTCCTTTTCATAAGAAGCCATCAGGTCTTTCAGCTCCGCATCGGAAGGAGGTTCGGATACTTGATGATTGTCCTTGAAGTTGGTCATACGAACCATGCGCACCAGATCTTCACCCTCATGATAAATGTACGCGTGTCCTGTTTTAAAGTGGACGACCTGATGCATCTGCTCCTCATTAAGATCCATGGTGTTGCCGATTTCTTCACGGTCATCTCTGGCGGTAACCCGCATCAGCATCTTGACGTTGGTTTGCTTGACTGCCTGAGGTGCGATCGCCGTAGGAAGCTGATCGGCAATCAGTATTCCCTGACCGAGCGCACGCATTTCCGCCAGCATGTTCACAAACAGTTCGATGGTCTGTTCTTTGGGATTTCCCCGATTGTTGTTTCCTGCCCCCTGGGAACTGATTAAATTGTGCGCTTCTTCCACGACCAGGAGATGTTTCAACGGGGATCCGGAGCGGCGAAATACCTTGCAGTATTCATATACATAAGTGAGAAGGAACATCATTAAAAGCGACTTCTCATCCGCGTTCAGACTGTCCAGCTCTAAGATCACCGGTGAGCGCATCAAATCGTCGATGGGGATGGACTGCTTCGTGTTCAGCATACGTCCCTTGGCACCTCGACGCAGCGAATTCAGGCGTTCTAAAAGAGAGGCCTGAATGTTGCTTTTCAGTTTGGGGTCAAATCCGGAGTGTTCCACTTCATATTCTGCGTTTCTGCACAGATCATCCAGCGTTGGTGTTTCCAGTCCCGGATCACCACCGCAACTGTCATCATACCAGCCCTTTTCCTGATATGTTCTCCGAATTGCTTTATCAAGAAAGATCGGCAGGGGATCAAAAAGGTCAAACGCACCGACAAAACATGCCTGAAGTCTGGAAATGTGGTTTTCGATGCGGATGCCGGGGAGCACTTCAAGTGGATTGAAACGGAAAGGACTTACGCTTTCATCCCCGAGCGTAAAGACTAAAAGATCCTTCTGAAACTCGGGAAGTGTTTTCAGCGCGCGATATTCTGTTTTGGCCGGCTCCATAACGATGAAGGGGATACGGCTGTCAGGGGAACAGTTCCACAGCTGGTCCAGTATGTTAAACATCGCAGTCGTCTTTCCGCTTCCGGGAACACCAACGATCAAACCGTGCTTTGCCAGCTGCTGTGCGTCAAAAGCTGCTGTTTCCGAAGACACAGCTTTATCCATATAGTTTCCTATTGTAATGGGGTGCGATGACGGTTTAGCATGGGAGGATTCCCCCAGCCCGGTGTCGAGCGAAAAACCGGGAAAACCGGATTTGGTCGGAATCGGGATACGGAAAAAGTTAACTACTTCCTCCAAACTGCAAAGCTGATTCAGTCGCTGCGCTCTCATGGGGGCAGTGTCATCGGCTGTGTGATCGATCCAGTATTTTGTCGGGACATCCGGACTGCAAGTAACATTCAGATAACCCTTTTCCAAGCGCCGAAACTCGTCCGTTCCTCTTGAATACTGTGTGATGATACCTTCATTTTTTACGCAATTACTCATCGCCATCTCTGCCAGAAAATGAGAATTCTGGTCAGCAAAGACACGAAATGAAGATATAAACACCCTGCTTGCCTCATACTGCTTGTTTAGTCGGTCATAGTTGTTGATGGGCTCTTGCAGAATCGGCAGTTTTTTGCCGCTGAAGATCAAGTGATGACCGTCCTTTGCGTATATTTTTTCACCGTTCATGCTGTCTTTTAACAGCGAAATATTTAGATTGACCCACTCTTTTTCGTCCTGAAGATAGGACGTGGGCTCAATGGTGACGTCTATGACGGCAAAACCCTGATGCTGAAGCAGCACGGTGCATATCTTCTCCATGTCATTGTCGGAGGAAACCCATAAAGATGAGCAATAAAAGCTGCGATGACCGCCCCCCTGAATCGGGTATTCGTCACCGTGTTCTTCTCGCTCGTATTTTGTGATCCTGCATACTTCGTTTGCGTTTGAGAGATCCAGAATCCTGTCAATATCGGTATCAGCAGGAAGGAAGGAGTATTCCTTCATCAACCTCTGTGAAATATTGTTCCGCTGAAGTTGAATATCCGATTCAGAAGGCAGCTGACCAGTTGACCAGCGAAAAACCAAATACAAGACAATACCGCTGCCGTCTTTAATAAAACGAAGTGAAATACCAAAATCGTCCCCAAGAGAATGAATGGAGCGCAACATGTCAAGCTGCCGTTTTGCGATTTCAGATGCCCGCTGATCGATTTCTTTGCACAGATATCCGAAATGCGGATCCGTAAAATTCGGCAGCGAAGCGATACGGAACGCAAAAAATGTGCTGGAACATGAAAATGATTCATAGGTCCATGAAGTTTTATCTACGTGATTCCATAGCAATCTTTCAGACATGATCGGTTACCTCTTCAATCCTCTTTTCGAGTGTTTTTGTTATTTGTATTCTTCCATTTGATCTCTGTGCTTATGGAAGAGTTCTTCCATATCGTTAATGCTGGCGCGTTCAGATTCTTCATGCATGTGCTGTTTGTCATTGAACAAATCATCATTGACCTGCTTGATGCAGCTGAAGACAGAATCAAAGATCCGGCTCAGTTCACCATTGACATCTTCCTGGAAAGACGCATAAAGACGATCCGAATACCATGAGTCCCAGGCGTCATTCCATTGTTTCTGCTTTAGTTCCACAGATTCATTGTAACTATGGACTTCACCATATTTTACCCATGACATGCCTCCAATAAGCGCAAGTACGATTCCAACTATAATAAGAGGAGCACCAAACCCCTCATCGATCATTATAATGCCAGCAATAAAAAGGACGATACCCAAAAGTGTTTTAGTAATGCCGTTGTCGCTTGGTAGTGGCTTCTTGACGCCGGGCTTTTCCGGCAGGTTAGGCGGTGTTACAAACGTTTTTTCCTCAACAAAAGTGAAATTGCCGACGTGATTAAAAAGAAGCACGTAAGACATGGGGTTTATAACATCTGCATGGGGAATGATAAACCACATGAGCTTCTGGAGAGCACTTTCGTCCCACTGCACGATCCGTCTTTCAATGGTAGCGGGTACATGATTGTCTTTCAGCTTCTGGTCGAGTTTCTTCATGTACTCTTCATCTGTGATCGTGGGTTCACTTTCCGAGTGAAACTGCTGCCGGCTGGAGCGAAGTTTCAGCCAACTCCACAAAACGCCGTCTTTGACGGGAGAACGAGATAAGTCCGGTTTCGGAGGAGACGGAGGAGAAATCTTTTGCTTGTATTGATCTTCCATTATCCATTGCCCTTTGTTTGTTCCTGCGTTGGGAGTATACTCGGGAAGTTCTTTTCCGCAGGCAGGACAAAACAATGAGTCCGTATGGACAGAATTTCCGCAATGCGGGCAGAATCTGCTGGTAGTTTCATTCATGTTTTTGTACCTCAATACTGTTGTAAACTACGGTATCCTTTCTTTCAGTTTATATAAATATTATATACTAATTATTTGAAAATATATATTGTTAATCACAATAAAATAGTGCAGAAGCGTGAAACGTGCAGCTTTAGTAATGCTGTTATAGCGAATGATAAGGAAACTCATAACGATTTATGATATAGTATAATAAAACATCATTTGAAAGAGGTCCTGATCATGGCGGATAAAACCCTGGAACAAATGTATATCGCTGCGTATAACCGGATAAAAACCGCTGCAACGGCAGCGGATTACCAGGAGGCGATCACGCTTCTGAAAAAGTGCAATGGGTTTGCGGACTCGGAAAGCATGATACAGCAGTGTGAGGAAGCGCTTTATGGGTTATCCCAGGAGGAAACGTATCAGAACGCACTGAGCCTGTCCGAAAAAAGAGATGTTGCACTTCTGAGAAAAGCAGAGGCCTTATTT
>CACYDX010000025.1 GCA_902773255.1 Oscillospiraceae bacterium | reverse complement strand
GACAGCAAGGCGGTCCTCGACGAACTGATCGACGTATTCACCGAATTTCTCAGCGACTCCAATAATTCAAAATACGTGGACAGCATCGTAGTGGCCGGTCATACCGACAGCACCGGCACCGACGAATCCAACAGGGTGCTCTCCACCAACCGCGCAAACTCCGTTCTCGGCTACCTGCTCACCGGCAAGAACGCCAAGCTGAACAAATACGCGGAATACTTCTGCGCCGCGGGCTACGGCGAGACAAGGCCCGCCAAGACCAACGAGACCGAAGCCGGCAGGGCGGCAAACCGCAGGATAGAGATATCCATCATCCTGAAGGACGACAAGGTGCTCGACATAGTTGAGGAATACCTCAAGCTCGACACTCCCGAGACCCCCAACGGCTGATATTCATAAACAGCAAAAGAGCCCGATCGTAATGATCGGGCTCTTTTTTGCGTTTGTTTACATGATTGGGATCCTGATCTTCAGATCGGTGAGGGGCCGGGAGGAGCAGGAACGCGATGATCTTTTTAATTTAAGTCGCCTCGTATTTCCGGATCTGCTCACTTGCCATATACGCCGTTCAGTTCCAGCTCTCCGCCATCTTCAAGTATAATGCGGTTCGGGGCTGCGAAGAGTTCGGCCCTTTTCAGATCAAAATACTTTCCGTCCTTCACGATCACATGATAGGGGATATTTATCTTCGCACCAACCAGTTTCGCGCACTCTACAGCTTCCTCCACATCCATGTTGTACTGTCCGTCGCAGCAGAAGAAGGCGTAGTCGATATTCTTTTCTGCGAGCTCCTCCATCTGTGCGGTTTTGCTCGTATCGCCGCTGACATATACTTTTATGCCGTCCGAGAGCGTGATGATATATCCGACGCATTCCTTCAGATTGTGGTTCCTGTTATTTCCGGCTTCCACGGTCTCTACGGTCACATAGCCCAGGTCAAAGATCTGATGCGCCCCGCCCTTCAGCGCCTCTTTCCATGTGATGATCTCACAGCCCTCGTTCCTTTCGGTCACCTTCTTCGGGTTGTTGTGGTCATAGTGGCCGTGGGTTATCAGTATGAGGTCCGCAGGAACAGAATAGTCGCCTGCATAGGGATCAATATATATGACTTTCCCCTCGGGAGTGGTGATGCGGAGGCTCGCGTGGCCCATGTATAGCAGGCTGCCGTGAACTTCCTCGACGACCGGCTCGCCGTCCGGACCCAGCTTCACAAAGCAATTCGCGTAATCCTCGACAGGCGTTTCGTACGTGCTGATCCTGATCTCGCACTGGAAATCACTCTTCGGGAGGAAAAAGCTGTAGTAATGCTTCTGTCCGGATATGGTCTCAGAATCGCTGCGGGAAACCGGATGCTCCTCTCCGGCGAGAACACATGAATCGAGTTCGGGGCCTTCATCGTCGCCGAAGGCACGGTTGATCTCCCACATATCCTCAATATGTTTTTCGACCAGCTCCTCCTCGCTCATACCCTTCTCGTCATCCTTGAGAGGCACGATGACGATGCTCACGTTCTCATCATAGCTTTCGCCCATAGAGGTGAAACTGATGCAGTTCCACTGCTCCTCGAAAGCGTCTTTGAAATGTATAATATCTGTGGGATCCGCAGCTTCGTCATTGTCGCGTTTCATGGTCCAATCCTCCGGAGAGGTGAATCTGAAACCGAAGTATCTGTTCGTGTAGACGCCGTCCTTCAGCTCGCCGTTCAACAGGATCTCATCCTCCTCGCTCAGAGCCAGGACAGAATCCGGGATCACGATCTCATTCCCGTCTTCACCGGAGAGAAATCCGTCCACCATCTCCTGCACGTCTTCGATCATCCCCTGCGCCTCAGGGACCGACTCCAGAACGCTCTGCACGTCCGTTTCTCCGCAGGCTGCAAGTGCGAATATCACGCACAGCGCCAGTAATATGACAAGCAGTTTTTTCATTTTCTTTTACTCCATCCGTAATATGCAGGTTTTCAACATTATATCCGCTGCTTCAAGATCCTGTCAATCAGCTGTGTTCACAGCCAGTGGCAATAACTTGCGCTGTATTTATTTTCCCGGCTCAATGTCAAATCAAGGATAGCGGGAAAAAGGCCCGTTCCGATGGAACGGGCCTTTTTCATATTGCGTTTTACATGATGGGGATCTTGATCTTGAGATCGGTGAGAGGCCAGGAGGAGCAGGCGTGGAACCAGCCCATCTCCT
Source organism: Oscillospiraceae bacterium (assembly GCA_902773255.1). Taxonomy (GTDB): domain Bacteria; phylum Bacillota; class Clostridia; order Oscillospirales; family Oscillospiraceae; genus Limivicinus. The sequence continues at coordinate 107 of CACYDX010000025.1, read as the reverse complement.
TGTCCATCTGGCGTCTGCCGTCGCCTATCGGGGAGACGAAGATATCGCCTTCGAGCAGGTGGCTGCGGCAGAATCCGCATTCGCCGTTGCGGCAGTGGGTGTCGATG
>CACYDX010000024.1 GCA_902773255.1 Oscillospiraceae bacterium | reverse complement strand
GGGTTTGTCCGCATCCGCTCAAGATTTGATGAACCATGCAGAACAGCAGAATATCCGGCTTGTTGTAGACGACGAACAGGCTCTGTATACGTCGTTCAGCCCGGAAGATGAATTCGATGAGCCGGTTAAAACATACATCAGGTCAAAAGCAGCCGGCAAGGATCAAACGAAGAGCATCAACTTAAATCCAGTTCCTTATGATATAGTTTTTTCGGAATAAGGACGTTCATTGGTAACCGGGTCGGCGGGATAACGGCCGGAAACTGGGAAATGTGAAAAGCAGTTTTGAAAGGAGCGCATTATGGATCAATACAGACAAAACAGAGTAAAGCGCCTGCAGCAGTACATCGGTGAGCAGGGTCTGGACGCAATGCTCATAACCTCGCAGGATGCCATTTATTATCTCTCCGGTGCGTCGTATACGCCGGTCGAACGGCCGTTTTTTATCATAATCAGACCGGAAGGCTCACCCAGCCTGGTCGTTCCGAGGCTTGAGTATGAGCACATGATGAAAGTAGAAGGCTTCGGAGACATTCATTATTACTTTGAATACCCCTCGATCCCGGGCCAGAACTGGTATGACTATATCGCCCAGGACGTCGGAGAAAATGCCGTCATCGGCATTGAGCCGTCGCTGCCGTCTGCATACAGGAACCTCATCAAGGCAAAGGAAACCGTTATCGTTGACTATATTGACACGATGAGGCTGGTAAAAGACGCTTCTGAGATTGAGGCGATCAAACTTGCCTGTAAGTGGACAGATGAAGGCATGAAGAGAATCCATAAAGGACTGTACCGCGGGGAGTGCGTTCTTGAACCGATCATGCCTGCCCGTGATATTCAGACCGGGGTGATTAAGACAACGGATTTCAATTACATGACCTCCAGCTTTCTCACCGCAGCGTGGCCTGCACCAAAGAGTGCGCAGCCTCACAGCCTGCCTGACTTTGCCAGCAGGTTTGGCGACGGTCCGATCGTTCTGATGAGTTATAACAGGGTCAACGGATATGCCGCCGAATGCGAAAGGACCGTTTTTCTCGGAGAGCCTTCCGATTGGGATCGCAAGCTCTTTGACATTGTCATGAAGGCCAGGGAGGTCGCATATTCCATGGTAAAGCCGGGCACAAGATGTGAAGATATCGACCTGGCAACACAGGAGTATTTCAAATCCCTCGGATACGGTGACGCCATCCGGCATCGCACCGGGCACGGCATCGGCCTCGGCAACCATGAAGCGCCATGGCTGAGTGCCGGAGGCGATCACGTGCTCGAGGAAAACATGGTCATCAGCATCGAGCCGGCACTCTATTTTGATGACATCGGCGGTTTCCGTCACTCGGATACCGTGCTGGTCACGAAAAACGGTTATGAGAACCTGACGCATTATCCGAGAGACCTTGAGAGCCTGATCGTGAAAGAGAAACACTCCTTCAAGCAGATCAAAGGTGCTGTCATAAGGAAAGCCGTACGAATCGACAGGGATAAATAAGAACGGAAGACATCATTCATACGAGCCGCTGAGGATATCGCCCTGAGCGGCTCGTTTCTGCCTTATGTGACGATCCTGTGATGCCGGATGTGATATGCAGTAAGAAGAAACCCGTACAGGGAGAGTTGAGCAATCAAGCAAATGTTGTTGTGCTCGGTTGCTTTCTCTGTTGCGGGGATATCGGAGATATGTTAGAATAAGGAAAAATCGGAATTCTAAAGGAGGCGACGGATTATGGCTGTCATACAACTTGCTTTATCGGCGATCATCTGCGGAATTTTTTATGTCAGGATGATTCGAAGGGAGGTTCCTGAACGGATCGGGAAAGCGCAGGCCGTTACGCCTGTCGTGCTTGGCATCGTTTCGTTGGTCCTGTCGTTTATCTTTTTTATCGGCCTTGGCGTGATGGTCAAATATGCGGGAATCAACACGAAAGATATGGCGGCGCTGCCGGGTTCCGTAACAGGGGCCTTTTTCCTTGCCGGTCTGCCGGAAGAAATGGCGAAGCTTTTGATCATTCTGCTGACTCTCCGGATTTTCCGTTCGAAGATCCGGAAGGCTTATGAAGTGATCCTTGTCGGCGCCGGAGTCGGCCTGGGCTTTACCCTGTTTGAGGAGTTTGTCTACGGAGGAGGCGGGGTGAATTTCCTGCGGCTTTTTGTCTTCGCCGCCCATATGGTCTTTGGTATCCTGATGACCAAACACCTTGCTCTGGCCAAATATAACAAGCTGATGAATCAGGGCTCTCCTGCAAAGGAAGTATTGCTGGCGATCGTGGTTCCGATGCTCGTTCACACGCTTTATGATGCTACCAACGCCACAAACAGATTTCTGCAGAGCGGGGACGAAAGTCAGGAGGTCATCGGGGCCGTGATCGGCATCATTGGCGTTGTCATCATGTTTACCGCTCAGATTGTAAT